>JAFZEI010000110.1 GCA_017560765.1 Clostridia bacterium
ACATCTTCAACCTTTTCTACTCTGTGAGGAGCAAGTTTTGAAATGTGTACAAGACCTTCTTTGCCGGGCAAGAACTCAACGAAAGCGCCGAATTGAAGCGTTCTTGTTACTTTACCTTCAAATACAGAACCAACCTCAAGCTCACCAACAATGCCGTTGATAATCTTCATTGCCTTGTCAGCATTATCTGCATCTACGGTAGCAATATAGATTGTACCATCATCATTGATGTCAATCTTAACATTTGTTTCTTGTATGATGCGGTTAATAACCTTACCGCCTGTACCGATAACTTCACGAATCTTATCGGGATCAATCTTCATTTGGAACATCTTAGGAGCATACTTAGAAACTGTGTCTCTCGGCTTTTCGATGCAAGGAAGAATTATATCATTAATAATTTGCATTCTGCCTTTCTTTGTAAGCTCAAATGCTTGGCGAATAACTTCATAAGAAAGACCTGTAACTTTAATGTCAACCTGGATGGCTGTGATACCCTTTTCAGTACCGGCAACCTTAAAGTCCATATCTCCGAAGAAGTCTTCGATACCTTGAATATCCATAAATGTGATGAAATCACTGTCATCCTCAGGGTTTGTAACAAGACCTGCGGAAATACCTGCAACAGGACGTTTAATCGGCACACCTGCTGCCATAAGGGCCAATGTAGAGCCGCAAACACTTCCTTGTGATGTTGAACCGTTTGACATTAAAACTTCCGAAACGAGTCTTAATGCATAGGGGAATTCTTCTTCTGAAGGAATAACAGGCTCCAAAGCTCTTTCTGCAAGTGCTCCGTGTCCTATCTCACGTCTGCCGGGGCCTCTTGATGTTCTTGCTTCACCTACGCTGTATGAAGGGAAGTTGTAGTGGTGCATATATCTCTTTGTATCCTCTGTATCAATACCATCGAGCATTTGAATCTCAGACATAGGTCCTAAAGTTGCAATAGTCAAAACTTGTGTTTGACCTCTTCTAAAGAGTCCTGAACCGTGTGTTCTGGGAAGTATATCTACCTCTGCACTAAGAGGACGAATTTCTTCTAAACCTCTGCCGTCAACACGTTTGTGTTCTTTTAAAAGGTAATTTCTGACTACGCTCTTCTCAAGCTTGTACATAGCTTCGCCGATTTTAGCGTCGCAATCATCATATTTGTCAGCCAAAGCTTCTTTCACTTTTGCTGTCAAAGCATCAATGTTGTTGTCTCGAACAGTTTTATCTGTTGCAAGTACTGCCTCTTTCATATCGGCAAGAGCGATTTTCTCAACATCTTCATAAAGATCATGAGGAACTTCACAAGACTCATACGCAAATTTCGGCTTACCAACCTCAGCAGCAATTTCGCTGATAAAATCACAAATCTTCTTAATTGTGCCGTGTCCTTTGATAATAGCACCGAGCATTACGTCATCGGGAACTTCTTTAGCTCCTGCTTCTATCATTGTAATCTTGTCCTTTGTACCGGCAAGAGTAACATACATATCACTTTTTGCTCTTTGTGCCTCTGTGGGATTGATAACAACTTCGCCGTCAACAAGTCCCATTACGATACCGCCGATAGGTCCGTTAAAAGGAATGTCAGAAATACAAAGTGCCGCAGAAGTACCTATCATTGCTGCAATTTCAGGAGAGTTATCTTGCTCTACAGAAAGAACAGTATTAACGATAACAACATCATTTCTTAAATCCTTAGGGAATAAAGGACGGATAGGTCTGTCAATAACTCTTGATGTGAGAATAGCTTTCTCAGAAGGCTTACCTTCTCTTTTAATAAATCCACCGGGAATTTTACCTACAGCATAAAGTTTCTCCTCATAATCAACACTCAAAGGGAAGAAGTCAATACCATCTCTGGGTGCTTTTGAAGCTGTAGCTGTAGAAATAACTACTGTATCGCCATAGCGCACAAGAACCGCACCATTAGCAAGAAGTGCCATTTTGCCTGTTTCGATTGTCAGCGGTCTGCCGGCCAACATCATTGAATAGGTTTTAAACATAATTTTTCTCCTTTCAAAATACGGGACAGGCGGTAGCTTGTAGATTCTGCGCTAAAACATTTACATTTTAACGTACAATCTACGCTCTACTGCGCTGCCCTTTTCTCCAAATAATTGTAAAAAGGCGGAATCCCTGCTTTCTTTGCAAGGCATCCCGCCTTAATTGCATTATTACTTTCTGAGTCCCAATTTCTCAATGATTGCACGATATCTCTCGATGTCAACCTTTGTCAAGTAGTTAAGAAGTGATCTTCTCTGACCTACCAACATAAGAAGACCTCTTCTTGAATGGTGGTCTTTCTTGTGCATCTTAAGGTGCTCGTTCAAATGATTGATGCGCTCTGTGAGAATTGCGATTTGTACCTCAGGTGAACCTGTGTCACCCTCGTGCATACCGTAAGTAGCAATAATTTCTTGTTTTCTTTCTTTTGTCATAACAACAAATCTCCTTTACTGAATTATATTTCAATCGCCGTTATCAATGCAATGGGTTGGAGTTTCCCGTTGCCGCGAAAACGGTATCTGTGAAAATATATCACATATCACCGGCTTTGTCAAACCAAATTCTCTTTCAAGGTGCAGGAGGTGTAATATCAACCTCTTTAAGACTGTCAAAGTCTATAGGGAAGGTCATTTCCTGTGTCTTATGTAAACCTGCAACAACATGATACTTTACACCAAGATCAATCATCCATTGACGTACCTCAAAAGATCTCAGCGTACCGCTTGGGTTATTAAATACCCACTTGGGAGCCGGCCATAAACAAAGCTTGGGATCAATTGCTGCATATACGTCTTTATCAACACCGCTTTGTCCGTGGTGGGACATCTGTACTATATCGCTTTTAAGTGCATCGCCGTATTTTTCTAAAAGTCTTTTACCTTCGGGGATGTACGCATCACCAAGGAACATAATTGTCTGTCCGTCTATTGTTGTTCTGAAAATCATCGACGTGTCATTTATGTTCTTTTCATTTTCTTCATCTGTAACAGTAAGTAAAACATCAAATCTTATGCCGTCAATTTCAACAACATCACCTTCGAAAAGATTTTTACCGTTTGTCTTTTCAAAAGCACCTTCACCGAAAAATCTGTCATATGCAGTTTGCAATTCTCCGTAAAAACGATAGAAATTGCCACTTTCTGTTTTTTGCATAAATTCTTTTGACGGGAAATTAAAATACACATTATTAATTTTAATTTTTTTCTCCGGATTATTACCTATCAATACAAATTCATTAATATGGTCGTCGTGCATGTGTGACAAAAACCACGCTTCGATTTCAGGAATCTTTTTACCGCTTATTTTTTGAAGTTCAGCATAAAGATATCCGTTGGCTGCGGGCGAACCGGCTCCGCCACCATCAATTACAATCAATTTATTGCTCTTTGTTTTAATAATATAACAGTTCATCAGCATGTCTGCATTAGGTGTAACCTGATACAAAACATTCTTACCGGGATTTATCTCGCATCCTGTAGAAAAAACTCCGCAAGAACAACCGGTCAGCATAACAAGAAATGCAGAAATTATTTTTTTATACATCTTCAATACCCCTTTATAATTTTCAAAAATTTCAATGCTTTGAGTGTAGCACCACTCAAAAAATATGTCAATCGATAATTAGCGTAGCTCTGCTTCCGCCGTTTTTTTCTTTTGTTATTACAATTTGTCTGTCTATTTTCTCTTTCAACTCCGCTACATGAGAAATAATTCCCACAAGGCGATGTCCTGCAGACAGTGAATTTAAAGCCTTAACAGCATGTTGCAATGACGTTTCGTCAAGAGAACCAAAACCTTCATCCACAAACATTGTATCAATTTTTATTCCGCCTGCCGAGCTTTGTATCTCGTCAGACAAACCCAATGCCAACGCCAAAGACGCCTTGAAAGATTCTCCTCCCGACAAGGTTTTTACGCTCCTTACAGTTCCGTTGTAATGGTCAATTACGTCTAATTCCAAACCGCTTTGTCCCACATTTTTATCTGCCGCAGTCTTCCTTATCAGCTCATATTGACCATTTGACATCATCATAAACCTCACATTTGCCCTATTAAGAATTCTGTCAAAATACGTCATCTGCACATACGTTTCAAGCATAATTCTTTCAGTTCCCCTGATTTTACCGTTAGCAGTATCATCAAGAGCGTTTAACCATTTGCGTTTTTCCTCCACCACAGCAATTTCGTCTGTTTTTTTCTGAATATTCTCATATATTCTTTTATTTGTTTCTATACGAGTATGAATCTCTTTTTGACAATCAAGTATTTCTTTTTTACTTTGCAGCAACATCGTTTTTCGCTCTGTCATCTTACTCATATCAATCTGCGTTTCACAAGACACTTGATTAACAATCTGTTCACGCCGTCCCTTTATTTCTGCCAAAGCAGCAACGCATTTCCCGTGTGCACTTTCCGCCTTTTGAAGGTCCGATGCCTCCTGTTCTATTTTTCTTTTGACTTCCCTTACAAATTTCTGCGCTTGTTCTTTATTGGCAAATTTTAAATTTTTTCTCGTATTTTCATACTGTTTATAAGCTTCTTCGTATCTTGTATTCATAACCGCATATTCCGTCTGCAGCTCCGTTTTCAGTTCTTCTGCCTTAAAAAGAGACGCTTCTCTTTTCGGAATCTCTATTTCAAGCTCTTCCTTGCGTTTTATACTTAACGTAACAGTATTTATTTCCCTTTGAAGCGCATCAACACTGCCTGTATCTTTCTCGTATAAATCCACAGCACACTTTTCTATAGACAGTATATCCTCGCAAACATCGCAGAAGCCTTCTAAATCCCTTACTTTACTCTTTATATCTTTCTCCATTGTATCCACAATGCCTTTTAGCTCTCCGGAAACCCGGCTGGCCTCCGCTGCTTCAGAAGAAGCTTTCTCTGCCTTTTGCTTTGCATCTTTAAGTTGCTTTTCCGACGGGGCTTCCGCAGATTTTTTCGCTTTACAAGGATGATTTACGGCGCCGCAAACGGGACACGGCATACCATCGCAAAGTTTTTCTGCCAGCACCCCTGCCTGTTCATCAAGAAAATCCTTATTAATTTTGCCGTAATATTCAGAAAGTGTATCAGCTTCGGAAATTGCCCGCTCGTATTTAACCTTTGCAATATCAAAATTCTTCTTTTGTTTGTGATACTCTTTGACTGCTTGCTGAATTTCAAACAATCTGTTACAACGCTCGGCAATTCTGTTTTTTTCTCTTAAAAGCTTTTCTTTTGCCTCTCCCAAACCGCTTTTAATTTTATATTCTTCTTTCAAGGCATCAAGCAATCTCTTTTCTTCCTCCGCAAAAGCCTTTTTTAAGTTATAAGTATTTCGGTTTTGCTCCAATTTAGCAAATAAGTCCTTTATTTCTTTTTCTAAAGTCTCTTGCTCTTCGTATACGGAATATCGAGCTTCTGTTTCGGCAATCTCTTTTCTGTAAAGCTCTTGTTGCGGTTGTTTGTTCTTTTGCTCATCAAGCTGTTTTGACAGCATCTCCAAACGCACTTTTTCTTCGCTTTCTGCTTTTTGTATTAACAACAATTCATTTTGCTGTTTTAAACGCTCTTCTGCCTTTGATAAAATAACATTTATTTCTTCAATATTTTTTTCAATTTTCTCCAGTTCTTCACCTTTACTCTTTTCAATCAGCTCATCTTCCTGTATTAACTTTATCAGCAATTCAATTATTTCACAAACGGGTAAATTAATATCACAATCACCGCGTATACCCTCTATATGTTGTTGCAAACTCTGCTTCATAAATTCATACTCCTTTGCAGAAGCAGCCGCACTGTTTCTTATTTCTTCTTGAATTCTTCTGTAAAATTTCGTTTTGAATATCTCTCGGAAAATTTCTTGCCTTTCTGCCGTATTTGCCAATAACAGTTTCAGAAAATCTCCTTGTGCAATCATTGCAATTTGAGAGAATTGATTACAGTCTACGCCAACTATTTCCGTAATAGCCTCCGTAACCTCTTTTGTTCTTGTAATAATTTTGCCATCCGGGCAAATAAGCTCTGCCTCTGCCTTTTGCCGAACAGTACCCACACCCCTTTTGGCAGGGCGTTCATATTCCGGATTTCTTTTAACTCTGTACTTTTTTCCATTACACAAAAAGTCCATGACAATTTCTGTCGGTGTATCGTCATCGGCATATTTGGAGCGAAGCATATACGATTCACGATTTTCTCCGCTTGCCTGAGCATAAAGAGCAAACGTTATTGCATCAAAAATCGTCGTTTTACCTGCGCCTGTATCTCCTGTTATTAAATACAAACCACTGTCCCCCAATTTATCCATATTTAATTCTACCGTTCCGGCATACGGTCCAAAAGCCGAGATTTTAATATACAGCGGTCTCATTTCATTTCTTCCTCAATTCTTTCTATCAAGCCTTTTATGAAATCCTTCTGAACTTCACTCATAGGCTGATTATTTCTTTTCTCATAAAATTCTCCAAAAATATCCAACGGAGATTTATTTGCCACTTCACACGCTTCTTCAATAATTCCACTGCCGCGTGTGCGCTTATTATCATAATCAAGAGTTCTTATATTAGGATAAATAACACGTAATTTGCCCAAAGCCTCAGGAACATCCTCCTCATCTGTCAATATCACGTGCAGATAATCGTTGCAATTTGTTCCCGCGTAAAAATCTCTTCGTGTAATATCCGAATACAATCCCTTTATTTCCCTCACTTCTCTCATCGGGACCAATTCTATCGTTTTTATCCCAACTTCACCCTTGCTGCCCATTTCCGTCACCGTCACAGACTTTTTGTGATTGCATTCCGCAAAAGAGTATTTCAAAGGAGAACCACTGTACCTTACTGTTTCTCGTCCCACTTTCTGCGCTCTGTGTATATGTCCCAAAGCCACATAGTCAAACGCGTCAAAAACAGACACATCTACATTGTCGCTTCCCCCTACGGAAAGTTCTTCGGAGCCGCTTGTTTCCGCGCCTGTTACGAATTGGTGCGTAATAAGTATGTTGCGACAGTTTGTGTCTATGTTCATGTTATTTATTACAAATTGCAGAGCCTCAGTATAGCCTTGTATTTCTGTATCGGGAAAAATGTTACGAACGTGGGCAGGCTTTATAAAAGGTAACATATACACTAAAACCTTTCCATATTCATCATTTATCTCAACGGGAGTAATGCATCCGTCATAAACAGGACTCATATATATGCCGCTTTTATTCATTAATCTGCCTCCAAAGGCAATTCTCTCAGGTGAATCATGATTACCGCTTATTACAAATACTTGTAGTTTTCTTTCTGATAATCTGCACAAAAAGTCATCAAACAATTGCACCGCTTCTGCTGACGGAACTGCCTTATCATAGACATCTCCGGCAATAATAACCGCCTGCGGTTTTTCTTCGTCGATAACTTTAATTATATTATTTAAAATGTATTCTTGATCTTCTATCAAAGATGCTTCACAAAAACGCTTACCAATGTGCAAATCGGACAAATGTATAAATTTCATCTGTTATTCCTCCACTGATTGAAATAACAATATTATATATTATGACATCCCTTATCGCAAACACATTACTTATTTAAAGACAAAAAATATAATTATATAAAAAACAATTTTTGTGTTAATGATACACAACTTTCATACGTTTTTTGTGCATAATATACACAAAACAGTAAAAAGGAGTTCGTTATGAGTAAACGAGCAAGATTGTCAAGAAACAACTTATGCGGCAAGTGGATTAGTTACGTAAGAAAAGGCTTTTACGGCAAAAATCATCCGAAACTTTCACAAGAAGAGCTCACTGCACGACTTCAAGTTCTCGGATTAAGAATTGATCGCACTGCACTCAGCCGCATTGAAAACGGAACAAGATTTTTGTCAGATATAGAAGTAGCATGCTTTGCCTCTGCTTTAAATGTTCCTATTGAATTTTTATACAATGGTAAAAATGGTAAACTTCCTGAAATAACCGATCTTTCTTCTCTTATTGCCGAAGACAATTAATGCATTTTTGCACTTTTTAACAAAAACCTCCGAGAAATACATCTCGGAGGTTTTTAAATTATTAACTCTTTTTATTTAGAAACTTTACCATACAAATTCTTCGGTGTGTTTACATACGAAACACGAAGCTCCACATGAAGTTCTGTATTTTCAGGAAGCGAGCCGCCTCCGTCCACATATATCTTTTGACCTTCAAAACTGCACGCTTTGCACCACGTTCCTACACCGTCGGAATAATCAGGTGTGCTCAAAAGCAAAACATACTCTCCGTCCGGGAGCGCTTTGTCAAAAGACAAAGTCAACAACTCATTATCACGATAATTTTCAAAAGTTGCTGTTTTAATAGCCTTTCCTGCCATGGTATCTTCATAAGTACCCATCCAAGAATACAATGAAAATGTCAAAGTACCATCGTTATCGCTATAAGAGGGACAGCATATAGAAACTTTTGTAAAAGCTGTAGTCGGAAAAAATTGTATTGCCATATCTTCAATAATTTGGAAATGTGTTGCCGGTCCGTTTGTGTCACATAACATAACTTGCTCTTTGGGCGGAATATCACTTACAATACCACCTGCATAAGTAAGTTTTCCCGGCTCTACAGTAGCATTTGCCACAGGTTCTTTTGTAGGAGTTACTGTAGGTTGTACTGTCGGTTGTGTTGTTGGCTTTGCAGTAGGTTGTGATGTAACCTCTGTTGTAGCTTCTGATGTAGCATCTAAAGTAGTCTCCAAGGTTGGCTCTGTTGTAGTCTCAGAAGTAGCTTCTAAAGTAGCTTCTGCTGTAGGTTTTGCAGAAGTTGTCTTTGCTGCTGTATTTTTTGCAGAGGAGTCTGTATCTTTTTCTCCGCAAGCTGCACAAAAAGTAAGTACCAAGCAAACCAACACTGCAAGTATAATTCTGATTGTATTTTTCATAAAATCACTTCTCCATTCTTCGATCATAACAGGAAATATTTTATAATATTTTGAACATATGTGTCAATAAATTTTTATGAAAATTGTGAATTATATAAACTGCTGTAAAAGCCACCTGCTCTTATCAGCTTCTCATGATTACCTTGTTCTATTATATTTCCGTCTTTTACCACTAATATAGTATCGGCGTTTTGAATTGTAGACAAACGGTGAGCAATTACAAAACATGTTCTGTTTTTCATAAGTTCTGCCATCGCTTCCTGAATTTGTATCTCTGTACGTGAGTCTACATTAGAAGTAGCTTCATCAAGGATAAGTAACGGTGCATCAGATAAAAAGGCTCTTGCAATTGTTATTAATTGTTTCTGTCCCTTTGAAATATTTACGCCATCATCAGACAAAATAGTATCATAACCATCCGGGAGACTTTCTATATACGAATCAATCTTCGCTGCTTTTGCCGCCTTATAAACTTCCTCGGGAGTCGCACTTTCTCTGCCATAGATTATATTTTCGTAAATTGTACCGTAAAAAAGCCATGTATCCTGCAAAACCATAGTGTATGCCCTGCGCAAATCGTCTCGTTTAATGCGAAGTGCAGGAATTCCGTCCATGCGAATTTCACCTTGTTGCGGATCATAAAAGCGCATAAGCAAATTGATAACTGTCGTTTTTCCTGCTCCCGTCGGACCGACTATAGCAACGGTTTGCCCTTTTTGAGCCTCTATCGATACATTCTTAAGGATAATCTTTTCGGGCTTGTAGCCAAATGTTACATTATCAAGCACTACGTTGCCTTCTACCTTGTCAAAAGGCTCTGCATCAAGCGAATCTACCGGCTCAGGTTCTTCGTCCAGTATACGGAATACTCTCTCCGCGGCGGAAAAGGCCGACTGGAACTCATGTAATATGTTAGAAAATTCATTTATCGGCCCGGCAAATTTTCTGGAATATTGCACAAACTGCGCAACTCCTCCAAGTGTTATAAAGAAAAGCGAACCGGCTAAAATTGTACCGTTTTGGGAATACATATATAAAATGCCGCCAAAAATTGCCACAAGCGTGATGGATATATTATTTATAAAATTAATAGTGGGGAACAGCATAGCCGCATGATATTCCGCCTTATAAAACGCATCCATGGCTTCATCATTATGCTTGTTAAAACGCGATGAAATTACGTCCTCCCTTCCGTAGGCAGATATACTGCGAGAGCCTGTAAGCATTTCTTCTGCATACCCGTTAAGTTCTCCGTATTTCCGTGAGCGAGCGCTAAACAAGGGGCGTACTCTTTTTGAGCGATATCTTGTAAAAAAGATAGATACAGGCACTGTTACCACAAAAATCAAAATCATAGGTTTTGAAATCTGCCACATAAAAATCAAAGAACCAACCACAGAATATATACTCGTCATAACTTGTATCAGGTCATGAGAAAGCGTAGCGTTAATAACATCTATATCGTATGATATGTGACTTATTATGTCGCCTGTAGCGTGTGTATCAAAATATCCGACAGGAAGAGTATTCAATTTCTCAAAAAGCTGTTTTCGCATTTTAAAAATGATTTTTTGGCTGAGACGAATCATTATCACTGCAAGTAAGTATGACAGCACTGCAGAGACTACATAGCACAGAAGCATCCAAGCCACATTTTCCCACACAACGGAAAAATCCACTCCCCCATCAAGCTCCATGGCATCTATTGCCGCGCCGGAATACTTCGGTCCCATAAGAGACAGCTGATTAGACAAAAGCGTAAGAATAACAGCAACTGTAAAGAAAGGCCATTGTTCCAAAACATACTTACTTAGACGAAAAAATATACCGCGTTTTCTCTTTGTTTTTTCTTTAGTCAATAAAGGCACCTCCCATCTGAGAGTCGCTTATTTCTTTGTATTCTCGGCAATTCACAAGAAGCTCCTCATGTGTACCGCTTCCTATAATTTTACCTTCGTCTATTACGAGTATAAGATTACAATTTTTAACGGAGCTTACTCTTTGGGCTACGGTAATTACAGTTGACTCAGGCAGTTCTTTTTCAAGCGTACTTCTCAAATTAAGATCCGTTTTATAGTCAAGTGCAGAAGAAGAATCGTCCAATATTAATATTTCAGGTTTCCCTGCCAATGCCCTTGCTATAAGGATACGTTGCCGCTGTCCTCCTGACAAATTTGTACCTCCTGCCGAAATCATATGCTCATATCCGTCAGAAAAATCGCTTATAAATTCGTGAGCTTGCGCAGTTTTAGCTGCATGCATAACAGCCTCGCGTGAAATATCTCTGCCAAAACATATATTTTCTTCTATTGTGTCTGCATACAAGAAATCGTTTTGCAAAACAACGCCAAACATTGACGTAAGCTCTGCCGGTGTAAATGAGCGTACATCTTTACCCTTTATTCTGATAACACCGGTATCCGTATCATAAAAGCGCATCATAAGTCTTACAATCGTTGATTTTCCGCTTCCGGTTGCGCCTATAATGCCAAGTCTGTCCCCTTTTTTTAACGAAAAAGAGATATTTTCTATGTTGTTCTTCTTTCCCAAATACGAAAAAGATACGTTTTCAAAGGATATATGATATGCAATATCGCCTTGCCCGTCATCTTCTTTTATATTAAGCTCGCTTTTACTTTTCATAACATCTGATATTCTGTTTGCAGAGGCTGCACATTTCGTATACATTACAAACATTCTGGAGAGCGACATCATCGCCATTGAAATAAGTGTAAAATATTGCATAAAAGCAATAACCGTTGCCGGTGACGATTTCTGCTTTGCTACCAGAAATGCGCTGACAGCCACAACAGCTACAATGCCAAGATTCATAAGCATTGTCATAATAGGATTAACCACTCCCATTATAATACCGGCTTTTGTTTCATCATTGCATAAGGCTTTATTTACTTTTTCATATCGTCTGTTTTCATACTTATTCTTTGAAAGTGCTTTAATAACTCTTATCCCTTGCGTGTCCTCTCGCACAACACGCACCATTCCGTCTACAGATTTTTGCACCTTTTCGTAAAGCGGCACACCTTTGCGTGAAATGCCGTAAACTACAATAAAAATAAGAGGTAATGTGGCTATCATAACGAGCGCCAACTTTTTGTCCATTACAAGCGTGATGCCAATGCCGCCGATTAACAAAAACGGAGCTCTGACGCCCATTCTCTGCATCATGCCTACAAAATTCTGTACGTTATATGTATCTGTTGTAATTCGAGACTCCAAGGATGGTATAGTAAATTTATCTGTACTGCGTGCGGAAAGGTGCAAAGTTTTCGAAAATAAGTCGCGGCGCATTTGTGATGCAAATATCATTGTCACCTTTGCTGCCATACGATTTGCCGTTATGTTTCCCAAACCTGCTACAAGTGCGCAAAGTGCCATAAGCGCACCGTACAAAATTATTTTGCTTATATCTTCTGTTATAATTACGTTTTCAAGTATATGTGTAAGTAAAAAAGGTATAAAAAGCTCTGCAACAGTACCTATTACCTTAATAATAAATCCTATTATCATGCGTATTTTTAATGGTTTTAAATATGAAAAAATCCACTTCATTTTACTTGTTGCTCTCTTTGTCACGAAAAATCATAAATAAAAATTCAACTTGATTTATTTTGTCACAAAGCCATTATGTTGTCAATAAAAATGCTTTTATGCGATGAGCTATGCACATAATTAATTGATAAAAATATAATATCTATTGGAGGTGCAATATGAATAATTACGTATTTTTTGCACTGATTGCCACCACGGGCACATGGCTTGTAACTGCCCTTGGTGCCGCAACAGTTGTATTTTTTAAATCTCAAAATCAAAAAAGTTTAAATATTACGCTTGGCTTTGCTTCAGGTGTTATGATTGCTGCCAGCTTTTGGTCACTTCTGCAGCCTGCAATAGAAAGGGCGGAGCAATCTGCCGGTTTACCTGCTTATTTAGTAGCTTCAATAGGATTTTTATCAGGTGCTTTATTTATGTGGCTTTCGGACAAAGCAGTTTCATTTGCAAGAAAGAAAACAAATACTGCGCCCAATAAGGCAAACGAACAATTCCACCGCATAATTATGCTGGTTTTATCCATAACTCTTCATAACATCCCGGAGGGGTTGGCTGTAGGAGTTGCTTTCGGTGCCCTTCAAGGCAATAATAACGGTGCCGAAAACTTAGCCGGTGCCATTTCCGTAGCAGTAGGTATAGGCTTGCAAAACTTCCCTGAAGGGGCAGCTGTATCTGTTCCTTTAAGAAGAGAAGGCATATCAAGAGGAAAAAGTTTCCTTTTCGGGCAATTGTCCGGAATGGTAGAACCACTGTCGGGTGTTTTGGGAGCGTTGCTCGTTGTCTATGTGGAAACTTTTTTACCATACGCACTGTCTTTTGCCGCCGGCGCAATGGTATTGGTCGCTGTACACGAACTAATACCGGAGTGTCAGCAAAATCAAGAATCACAACCTTATACTGCTACAATGGGCATCGTTTTAGGTTTTACCGCTATGATGTTACTGGACGTAATGTTGGGATAGGACTTAATGTTATTTTAAATGTTATTTTCTAAAGCCTATTGATAATAAAATTCCGTTTTCATCAAAGCTTGACATACCGTATCTGTCGGCAGTCTTATCGTAAAAAGGAATAAAATATGCCTCATTGGCTCTGCCGCTGTAATAATCATAATAACCGCCTATTGTGGCAATGGGAGCAGAAAAAACCAATTCATGATTCGCAAGATTTTTTACTTCATCACCATAATATGCACACATATATAAAAGGGGGTCAAAGCCGGGTATAAACGTTACACAATCAACAGGGTTTCTATATGCTCTGTCGGATATAAACAGTTCGCTGTGTTTTTTTTGCGATAATTCAAGTGCCATGCCGTTAAAGTCCAAAGTCTTATTTGTATAGAGACTTTGGATTAAATAATAAGGAGTATATAAAACTGCGTCACTTACGCTAATATATGCACCATCAGCAAATTTGTAGTCATCATAGAAAGCAAATTCATCTCGTCTTTCCGGTACATCATCAGATATCCAAAAAGCTTTTTTACCTTCTGTGCCAATAAATTTATAATATCTCAATATATCGAGTGTTGCGCCGTCATCCTTAGAAAAAAAGGCGTCAATATTATCATAGAACTTTCTGAGTGTTTCGTGAGAGGAATTACCTCTGTCTTCTATTTCTTTAAGAATCTGTCCGTACAACTCGGGATTTTCTTCGCTTAAGAAGTAATAAATTTCATATCCGCCCCAAAAATGCTTTAAAGAGTGGAAAAAGCTATCAGTAGTATTATATCGGCGCGACCTTGAAATTATCTGTTCTGCTTGGGTTTTCACATCAGGCAATACTCCGCCAATCGGGGTCGCAATGGGTTCCGCCAAGGGCGGTGTACTTCCTGCATTTGGTTTATCACCAAGCAAACCTTCGGAGTAATCATCTGTATTCGTTGCTTGCCCCGCTGAGCCTTCTGCGCCGGGAGTTTCGTAAATGTCTGCATAGTCGTTATTTTGACATCCTGTAAAACACAATACTAAAAGCACCGCAAGTAACATAACAGCTACAAAAAGACTTCTGTTTCTTTCCCGGATATTATCTTTTTTGATATCGTTTACAGCATTTTTTATAATCATATATGAAACCCCTCGTAAAATATTATATGCTTTATTATAAGGTAATATTCGAATATTCACAAGTGCGAAAATCAAGCAAAAAAACTCACATAAAACAAAAAGGCCTGCATTTTTTTGCAGACCTTCTTAAATGTGACAAATTATTATTTATCCCTGATACTTAACTGAATCCCAAATATTACCGAATTTAGATATGTCATAATTAGCATTGGGAACTGTTAAAGTATGTGTCTTTGAAGCATCAACCTTTGAAGCATCCATATATACTTCTCCTATTTTTGCGCTGCTTGAAATATTAATGCTCAAATTACCTTTTAAAACCTCATAATCTGTTCTGGCTGTATGAATTGAGTTAATGTTGCCGCCTTTTATGTTAACTGTTACATTACCACCGATTTCAGCAACATCACCGTTTTTACCATGTCCAATAAGTACAAGTCCATATTGTTTAAGCTTATTTTCATCCTTCTCTGAACCACCGAAACCTATCTTACCGCCTGTAATGTTTACTGTAACATTTCCTGTAACATCACCGCCGTTAGAACCTGCAATTTGAAGTCTTTGGTAAATTTCTGCCGTTCCGCCAATGTTTATTTCGGAGTTGCCAACCGGCACAAAACCGTCTGCATTTCCTCCGTTAATGTACGAAAGAGCTCCACTGAGTACTGTTATTTTAATATCATTACCTGTATAAATTGTACCCTTACAATTATCTCTGTGCCATCCGCCGCGTATGCAGACACAATTTTCATGCTTAGGTTTTGAAACACAGCCATCGGTATTTACACACTCAAAACTCATATTATCTCCAAAAACAAGCTCAGGACCTGAATAAATGTTCATAGTTCCGACTTTACCGTTTGTGTTAGTATGGTCATAATACCAAACCATATTATTAAACTCTACAGGAGATGTACATTGAACTGTTGTCTTCATTCCTGCTTCAAAAGAGAAAATAGATAAATCCGACTTGTTTGTGCTTGTAATTGTTACTTTACCGTTTGTTTCAGGGAGAATTATAACATATCCGTCAGCAGTATTGCAGCTATCGTCATACGGAAATACGTATGTTCCTTCAACATATATTGTACCACCCTTAGAAAGAAGTGCAAAAGCTTTTTCTATTGTCTTTACCGGTGCATTCTTAGCTCCTGATGCCGTGTCAACACCTTTCATTTGATCAAGATATACAACAGTTAAGTTAGAAGGAGTCTGTGTAGCTGTAGGCTTCGCTGTGGGCTTTGCAGTGGGCTTTGCAGTAGGCTTTGTTGTGTTATTTGCAGCCGTCTGTGTTGCTTGTTCTGTAGCTTTCAATGTAGCTTCTTCTGTAGGTACTGCGGTAGTGTCATCGGTAGAGTCAGCTGTAGTATCAGCTGTAGCTTTCTCTGTTGGCTTTTCTGTAGGTTTTTGTGTTGTTATTGTAACAGCAGAATTTGTACCGGGAGCCTTTGTAGCATCTGTCGGTGCTTCGTCGCCACATCCCGAAAAAATCATGGCAAACGTTAAAGCCATCACTAAAACAACCATTAAAATCGTGTTTTTCTTCATTTTCTTCATCCTTTCGCATTATTTGTTTTTTAATTTAGAGGGAGAATAACATAGAATATTGTTTATTGTCAACAATTTTTTATATACTCGGTATCTCCTCCGGTGCTCTGTATGCAAATCTAAAAGGTTTTTTAGGCAATTCAAGAGGCTCATCCAAGGGCTGTATTGATTGAAGTCTCTTATCTGAACCACCATCATATCTAAAGAATCTTCCATCTGTACTCGGACCTGCACAAATGAAAGTATGGTCGGGATAACTTTTCCAATCCTCCGGCAAAGAAGTAAACCAATCTGAAACGCCAACAAACATTACGTCGCCGCCGCGAACCTCATTAATATCGTCTATTCTTGTAAATCCCATTGATATTAAATAGTTTTCTAAATTTTGAGGACCGTATAATGTGTATCCGTGTTTTCTCAAATGATTATATGAGAAACCTGTATCATATAATGTCCAACCAACAAATCTGTCGCAGGAGACAATTTTCTCTGTTGCGCCTCTGTCAATAGCAGGATTAATTTGGGCATGCCCGTATTTATAGCCTTTTGCATTTACATAATCTGCAACCTTCTTTGCATTACAAAGTATCTTTGATGCCATCAATGTGCCAAAAGGAAAATAAACAGGTTTATCCTCTAAATTATATACCACATAACCATACTGTGCGCCTTTGTCGCAAAAAGCTTTTGCTTCATCAAGTGACAAATAAATCTTTTGCGGTTTAATATCTTCATTGTATGCAGTGCGAACTGCGAAAACTTCTTTTAAATCTACTGCCATAATTTATTACCTCCTCTTATTAAAGAACGAGCATTTTTGTCTAAACACTTTACATAGTAGCACATGACAGATTTTTTGGCAATGTAAAAAAGCTCCTCTGCCGATAAATCAGAGAGGAGCTTTAATTTTAGTTTATCATATCATTATGTTGACAGCGAACCTAATACAACATCATACGCTACTGTTTTGAGAACACCTGCTACATGTGCACTTGCTGCTCCGTTATTCTCAACAAGGCGCGGATCGTAATTAAATATTGTCGCAAAAATTACATACGCTGCCAATGTACTGCCTGCATGTGAAGGATGTAAGTAATCTGTCTGATAAAGCTCAATTGATGGATGAACTTTATATGTATAAGTAAATGCCTTACCTACATGAGCTACTTCTGCACCAATTTCATTAGCTATTTTTGTATATGCCGCTCTCAAATTAGCCTCCATTTTTTCAGTTGTACCGCCATAACTTCCAATTGAAGGATTATTTTGTTTGTATCCCCATGTAGCATACAAAATAGTTTTGGCTCCGTTTGCTTTTATCTTCTGATCAAGTTTACGAACGGCAGTATAGAATGCATTCGGATTTGAAATAGGTCTGTTGCTCTGCTCTTGAATAACTACATAATCAAACTTGTAACTCTTTAATTGCGCTTCTACCTTTGCTCCGTAAGTGTCGCTTGGATTTGCGAACTGTTCCAATGTCCAAGAACCTTTAGTTACGGAATGAATTTCAGCATTGTATCCTGCAGATTTTACTATCGGCGGGAATATTGTGTCCGACATAGTATTAGTATTTGTGAAGCTGTTTCCGATAAACAATATACGATATGTCTTAGATTTATCAAGTGCGGAATCTGTTGTCGCTCCCTCGCTTTTTCTGTTAATAATGCTAAAGAGCTGATTTTGAGCGCTTGATGATTCATAAATTTGGATGTTTGTTCCGTTCGTATAATCTGCCATATAAACATCCATTGCCATATTATCACTGTGAGCCGGACGGAAAATGTATGCTCCTTCTACAATATACAAGTACCAATTTTGGGCAAGTGTCTCGCTTGCATCACTCGTAAGAACATTCGTCTCATTCGCAAGACCTGCACCGTTTACTGTCAAACACTTATTGTTACCTTCGTTAATTATTCTGTAGGCACCGTTTTCTTGTCTGACAAACTTCCACAGTTGATTTGCAGAAACAGAAGGCTCGGTAATAACAACATTTGTGTCTGAAAGCCCTATAGATTTACCTCCTATACTTATATTTGCATAAAAGTTTGTACCAATATCCGCAGGAGACAATTTCTCAAATACTGTTGATTGTGCCTTTAAATACTTAACTGCCGCATCGCCGTATTTTATCATTGCCACTGTAAGGTCTGATAATTTTGCATTTGTGCTGTCTTTTGCAGTATATACATACGACTCTATGCTGTAAACATACGTTCCGCTTATTGCCTTTCCTTGGCTGTCACAAACTGTAATTTTTACCTTTTCACTCATTTTGGAAACACCCAAACCATCAAATGTAAAGGCATATACAGGTGTTCCTGCAGGTCCCGTTGCTGTTGTGAAGTTTTCTTCTGTTACACTTCCCAGCAATACATCATTTGCATTTGTTATCTTAACGTATACTCCATTTACAGAATCTGTATCAAAATATCCTCTGATTGCAACCTTATTGTCTAAGAAAAGTCCCATGCCTACCCATGTAGCCTTATCATTTGCACCTTTTACGGGAGCTTCTTTTACAGTTGTTAATTCTCTTAATTCATCCGTAGAATACTTCTGTTGATCCTTTGTCATTGCTTCATTAACAAGGTTATTCGTTTTGTAATTTTTGTATATCTGGGCAGATGCACCGTAATTAAGCATATCTGTAAGCAATGTTTTAAATGTAGGATCTGTTGTCTTCTCAAGCTGTGAATATATGTATGTTGCCACACTGTATTCTTTTGTTTGGCTTAAACATGTCTCACCGTCTTTTGTTGCCTTTAATGTTGTATATATAACATCATTCATCATTTGAGGAGAAACTTCTTCAAATGAGAAAACATAGCAAGCAATTCCTCCCACAGAAGATGTTTGGCCTTCAATAATTTTCTTTGTGCCTCCTATAACTGCTTCAAGATAAGGAGAAGAATATCCGGCACTATCAAAAATATCTTTCTTTAAAAGATATTTAATTGTAATATCACTTGAAATCGAGAGTGTTGTACCGTCAATCTTAAGTGTTGTGTCTTTTACCTTAACATTACCGGCTTCTGCTGTAAGGCTGCTTGTAATATCATTGCTTGTTGATGATGCGCTGCTTACTTTTACAGTTATGGCATTATCTCCCAATTTAGCATTGTTATTTACCGCAAACTCTATATACGCAAGATTTCCCGTTGTTGTTACGTTTGATGTACCTTTCCATGTCAATGTATATGAGCTTAACGTCTTTGATGCACTAAAGCTTGCGTTTCCCATTACAATACCGTTTGTCGCTCCTACAGGAGTCAATGCACTTGAATCCCAGCTTACATTTACTGTCAAATCCTTAATACCGGGATTACTTCCCAATACTACAGGAACCTTTACAGTACCGCCGATATCAGTTTCTGCATCACCAGCGTATATATTTGATGTTTTAGCAACATCAGTTACCGTAAATGAAGCCTTACTGCCATATATTTTAGAATTACTGTTGATTATTACTGCATAATAGTTACCTGCCGAAAGCTTTGGCAATGTTACTGTTTTTTGACTTGTTAATTTAATACTATGCAAAGGTTTAACCGTTCCCATACCGGAACCGTATTTATCTCCCTCATTATAGATGTTTAAGCTCAAATCAGTTAATACATACTCGCCGTATTTAACAGTTGCTGTTAAACTTTCTGTTTCTTTTACTGTCGTTGCACTGAGTGAAACTGATGGCTCCGTAGCACCTGAATAACCTAAATATACATTATCTATATTTAACGCTCTGTAACGAGAACCGATTGCCATTGATTTTACATACGATACAAGCGCATCGGAAGTTGTTGCTTTTTGTGTGCCGTTTGCATCATATATTGTTGCTGTTCTGTAATAGCGCTC
>JAFZEI010000111.1 GCA_017560765.1 Clostridia bacterium
GAAATGGCAGGTGTGTATGTTCCGTTTTGGATGTTTGATTGTGACTGCGAAGCAGCTGTAAGTTATATGGCAGAAAGAGTTACTGCTTGGAGCGATTCAAACTACAACTACACAAAAACCGATTTTTATAAACTTTACAGACAAGGGCAGATTTCATACGCTAATATTCCCGTTGACGGTTCAAAGAAAGCTGATGATACATATATGGAAGCGGTTGAACCATTTAACTATAATGATGCGGTAGAATTTAATGGAGCTTATCTATCAGGATATCTGGCAGATAAATATGATGTTACGGCTGACGAAAGTGTAGAGCGAGCAAATGAACGAGTAAAAAATTCAACCATAGAAGCATTCAGAGATACAACAGATCACTATACTGCTGTTATCCCTGATAGCGAAAGAGTTGAGTTTGAAAACGGAAAGATAAGATATTCTCTGCTTCCCGTATGGATGCTGAATATTAAATATAAAGACCAAATGTATAAGTTTGCAATCAATGGTCAGACCGGAAAGGTCGTTGGAGAATACCCCGTAGATAAAAATAAAAAGTGGAAGTATTTCTGGAAGGTTGCAGGTGTTTGCTATGTAGTAGCTGCTGCAATCGGATGGATGCTACTTCATTAAGGGGGTGATGATGTTATGAAAAAAATACTATCTTATGTATTACTTATTTTAATTATCACTTCACTTTCATTTACTGCTTTTGCTGATTTTGAAAATCCCTCAATCGTTGACGATGCAGGTTATCTGATGCAATCGGAGCTTGCGGATCTTTCAGGGAAACTTGATAAAGTCAGAAACGAATATGACTTTGAAGTGGCAATATATACTGAAAGCGAATTATCATCAGATACGGCAGAAGCGTCTGCTGATGATATTTACGATTATAGTGGTTACGGTGCAGGTGAAAATGATGACGGCATAATGCTTTACATTTGCCGTGATACAAGAGAATATCACTTCACCACTCACGGAAAAGGTCGTGAATACTTCAACAAAAACGGACTCATCTACCTTGAAAGTAAGGTTTTACCTTATCTTGAAGATGATCAATATTATAAGGCATTTTCAGTTTATATCGAAACTGCAGACGAACTTCTTTCTATGGCAAGGGACGGAAAGCCTTATAATGAAAAGAATTTAAGCACAAAATACATTATCGCTGTTGTTTTGACTTGCCTTTTAGCTCCGCTTTTAATAGCTTATATATTAATGAAAAAGAAGCTTAAGAAAATGAAAACAGCAGTAGAAAACGATTATGCTGCAAACTATGTAAAACCCGGAAGTATGAATATATCGGTTTCAAGAGATTTGTTCCTTTATTCAAGGATTACAAAAACCGAAAGACCGAAAGAAAGTTCCGGAACACATACATCATCTTCCGGCAGAACCCACGGTGGACGTGGCGGAAGTTTTTAGGAGGGATATAATGAAAAAAATATTGTCAGTTGTTTTATGTATAACAATGATTCTCGGTTTGTCATCCGTGGCATTTGCAGAACATTATTCGAACTTTACCGATGTTAAACCCGAAAGTTGGTATTACGAAGATGTGGACAATGCGGTAAGGCTTGGAATTATCAATGGTAAATCTGAGACAACCTTTGCTCCCGATGATAACCTTACATATGCTGAAGCAATCAAGCTTGCGGCGTGTATGTATCAGCTTTACAAGGATGGTCAGGTGTTGATAGTTTCAACCGGTAGTCCTTGGTATCAGACCTATGTTGACTATGCAAAAGATCACGGAATCATAACAGATAACTTTTTCGATAAAGTAAGTGACATCAACGAAAAAGCTACAAGAGCAGGATATATGGAAATATTCGCAAGTGCCCTCCCTGATGAAGCTCTTAAGGGGATAAACAATGTTCCTGACGGTTCCATTCCCGATGTTCCAATGGTTCATGAGAGTGCAATTGGTATTTACAAGCTCTACCGTGCAGGAATTTTGACAGGTGTTGACGCCGCTCATAACTGCAAACCTGAGGATAATATCAAAAGATGTGAAGTTGCGGCAATCATCACAAGAATGATGAATGAAAATAAAAGAGTGACATTCTCTATGGGTACAGAGGTGCCAAAGACTGAAGAACCTAAAACTGAGGAACCCAAAACAGAAGAACCTAAATTTGAAATTCCAAAGGATGCTGAAATTCTCCCTGAAGTTCCTGAAGAACCAAAGGTAGAAATCAAGGAAGAAACTCCGGATATGTATGAGCCTTTTGAGATTGTAGTTCAGCCCGAAAAGATTGACTCGGCTGATGAAGGCGATACACTTACATACACAGTCA
>JAFZEI010000112.1 GCA_017560765.1 Clostridia bacterium
AATGCCATAAATACTGCTCCTATTATTAATCTTTGTTAATCATTTTATCACTTTCTATCTTGAAAATCAATAATTTTGCAACACAAATATAGAAAACACCCCGTGTTCGATTGAACACGGGGTGTTTATTGCTCATTTAGTAGCTGTATTTTACGGTTTGTTTGGAGCAATCAGAATGCCCGAAAACCCGCATAAATACTTGCTTTTTGAAAGCTTACTTGCTTTCTTTGATAGCAGCCTGTGCTGCAGCAAGTCTTGCAATCGGCACACGGAATGGTGAACATGATACATAATCAAGACCGATGTTATGGCAGAACTCAACAGATACAGGGTCGCCGCCGTGCTCACCGCAGATACCGCAGTGAATTGAAGGACGAGCCTCTTTACCAAGTTTAATAGCCATCTTCATGAGTTTACCAACGCCGTTTTGGTCAAGTTTAGCAAAAGGATCATTCTCATAAATCTTGCTGTCATAGTATGCAGACAAGAATTTACCTGCATCATCACGGCTAAAGCCGAATGTCATCTGAGTAAGGTCGTTTGTACCGAAGCAGAAGAATTCAGCCTCTTTAGCGATTTCATCAGCAGTTAAGCATGCACGAGGAATTTCCATCATTGTACCAACCTCATACTTAAGGTCAGCACCTGCAGCAGCGATTTCAGCATCAGCAGTAGCAACAACAACATCCTTAACAAACTTCATCTCTTTAACTTCGCCTGTAAGAGGAATCATAATCTCAGGAACGATGTTCCAATCAGGATGAGCTTTCTTAACGTTGATAGCTGCACGGATAACAGCAGTTGTCTGCATTTTAGCAATCTCAGGATATGTTACAGCAAGACGGCATCCTCTGTGACCCATCATCGGGTTGAACTCGTGGAGAGATGCAATTAAGTTCTTAATATCAGCAACTGTTTTACCTTGTGCATTAGCAAGAGCCTCAATATCAGCTTCCTCTGTAGGAACGAATTCATGAAGCGGAGGATCCAAGAAACGGATACAAACCGGATTACCCTCAAGAGCCTCATAGAGTTTCTCGAAGTCACCCTGCTGGTAAGGAAGAATCTTAGCAAGTGCAGCTTCTCTCTCCTCAACCTTGTCAGCACAAATCATCTCACGGAATGCAGCAATTCTCTCAGCTTCGAAGAACATGTGCTCTGTACGGCAAAGACCGATACCCTCAGCACCAAGCTCGCGAGCCTTTTTAGCATCAGCAGGAGTATCAGCATTTGTACGAACTTTCAATGTTCTGAATTCATCAGCCCATTGCATGATACGTCCGAACTCACCAGCGATTTCAGCATCAACTGTAGGAATAATACCATCATAGATATTACCTGTAGAACCGTCGATTGAAATAAAGTCGCCTTCGCTGTATGTTTTACCTGCAAGAGTAAATTTCTTATTTTCTTCGTCCATTGCAATGTCGCCGCAACCTGATACGCAGCATGTACCCATACCACGAGCAACAACGGCAGCGTGTGAAGTCATACCGCCACGAACAGTTAAGATACCTTGTGAAGCTTTCATACCTGTAATGTCCTCAGGTGATGTTTCAAGACGAACGAGAACAACTTTCTCTCCTCTTGCATTCCAAGCTTCTGCATCTTCTGCTGTAAATACGATTTTACCGCAAGCAGCTCCGGGAGAAGCACCTAAACCTCTTCCTGCAGGAGTTGCAGCCTTGAGAGCAGCAGCATCAAACTGAGGATGGAGAAGTGTATCAAGGTTTCTGGGGTCAATCATAGCAACAGCTTGCTTCTTATCGATCATACCCTCGTCAACAAGGTCACAAGCGATCTTAAGAGCAGCTTTAGCTGTACGCTTACCGTTACGTGTCTGGAGCATATAAAGTTTGCCTGCTTGAACAGTAAACTCCATATCCTGCATGTCTCTGTAATGATCCTCTAATGTAGCGCAAACTTTCTGGAATTCAGCGAATGCTGCGGGGAATTTCTCTGCCATTTCAGCAATCGGCATAGGAGTACGAACACCAGCAACAACGTCCTCTCCTTGTGCGTTTACAAGGAACTCACCCATAAGTCCGGGCTCACCTGTAGCAGGATCACGAGTAAATGCAACACCTGTACCGCAATCGTCACCCATATTTCCGAAAGCCATCATCTGTACGTTAACAGCTGTACCCCAAGAATACGGAATGTCGTTATCACGACGATATACGTTAGCACGAGGATTGTCCCATGAACGGAATACTGCTTCTACAGCTCCCATAAGCTGTTCCTTAGGATCAGACGGGAAATCCTTGCCTATTTTTGATTTATATTCTGCTTTAAACTGATAAGCAAGATTTTTAAGGTCTTCAGCTGTAAGCTCGATATCTTGCTTAACACCCTTTTCTTCTTTCATTTTGTCGATAAGCTCTTCGAAATATTTCTTACCAACTTCCATTACTACGTCTGAATACATCTGAATGAATCTTCTGTAGCAGTCCCAAGCCCAACGAGGGTTGTTAGACTTAGCACCCATAACCTCAACAACATCTTCATTGAGACCGAGGTTAAGAATTGTATCCATCATACCGGGCATTGAAGCACGAGCACCTGAACGAACTGAAACAAGAAGAGGATTCTCCTTATCGCCGAACTTCATTCCTGCTGTCTCTTCTAATTTGTCGATGTATTCCATGATTTGTGCCTGGATTTCATCGTTGATTTTTCTGCCGTCCTCATAATACTTAGTACAAGCCTCAGTTGTAACTGTAAAGCCCTGTGGAACAGGCAAACCGATACGTGTCATCTCTGCAAGGTTAGCGCCCTTACCGCCAAGCAACTCTCTCATCTTGCCGTTGCCTTCCTTGAAGCTGTAAACATACTTAATACTCATGTTTGTGTAAACCTCCTAAAAAATTATATATATGTCAGCAAAAGAAGTATATATTAAAACTCCATCTGCTTTGCAAGCCATTCTTCCAATCCGTCAATAGGAAGACGAATTTGTTCCATAGAATCACGGAATCTTACCGTAACTGCATTATCTCCCGGATTACCGTCTTCACCTTTTGTCTGGAAGTCATAGGTAATACAGAAAGGTGTTCCTATTTCATCCTGTCGTCTGTATCTTCTGCCGATAGCACCGGCTTCGTCGAATTCACAGTTAAATGTTTTTGACAAACGCTCGTAAAGTGCATAAGCATCATCGGAAAGCTTTTTAACAAGAGGTAAAACCGCAACTTTAACAGGAGCAATTGCAGGATGGAAACGGAGCACTGTTCTGCTGTCTGCTTTACCGTCCTTTGTAAGATCCTCTTCATCGTATGCTTCACAGAGGAATGCCAATGTAACACGATCTGCACCAAGAGAAGGCTCTATGCAGTAAGGTGTGTACTTCTCGTTTGTCATAGGATCGAAGTAATTCATTTCTTCTTTAGCATGCTCTGTATGCTGCTTTAAGTCATAGTCTGTTCTGTCAGCTATGCCCCAAAGCTCTCCCCATCCGAATGGGAAAAGATACTCAAAGTCAGTTGTAGCTTTGCTGTAGAAAGCAAGTTCTTCTTTTGCATGGTCACGAAGGCGAAGATTTTCATCCTTAATGCCGAGATTCAAAAGCCAATTATGGCAGAATGTTCTCCAATAATCAAACCATTCTAAGTCGGTACCGGGTTTGCAGAAGAATTCAAGCTCCATTTGCTCAAACTCCCTTGTACGGAATGTAAAGTTACCGGGAGTAATTTCATTTCTAAATGATTTACCAATTTGCGCAATACCAAAAGGAACTTTTTTACGGCTTGTTCTCTGAACATTTTTAAAGTTAACAAATATTCCCTGTGCTGTCTCCGGACGAAGATAAAGCTCTGATTGAGAATCCTCCGTAACCCCTTGGAAAGTTTTAAACATCATGTTAAACTTTCTGATGTCTGTCCATTCGCAACTGCCGCAAACAGGACAAGGTATGCTGTGTTCACGCATGTATTCCGTCAACTTTTCATTTGACCAACCGTCAACGGCAATCTCAATACCATTTTGCAAATTCCAATCTTCTACAATCTTATCTGCTCTGTGTCTGCTTTTGCACTTTTTACAGTCTATAAGAGGATCGTTAAAACCTGCAACATGTCCTGAAGCTACCCAAACCTTCGGATTCATCAAAATTGCACAGTCAACGCCTACATTGTACGGACTTTCCTGAACAAATTTTCTCCACCAAGCTTTTTTAACGTTGTTCTTAAGTTCTACTCCAAGCGGACCGTAATCCCAGCTGTTTGCCAAGCCACCGTAAATCTGTGAACCGGGATAAACAAAACCGCGGTTTGTAGCAAGAGCAACAATTTTTTCCATTGTTTTCATATTACTTAATGCCCTCTTTCGTTCTTTCATAAGTTACTTTGTCTTCACTAATCTCGTTAACAGCAATTGTTACAGGTTTGTTGCTTGCGCAAACAACTCTGTTCTCAGAGCCGGCAGTAATCTGTCTTGCTCTTTTAGCAATCTCAACAACGAGAGTGTACCTATTATCAACTTTTTCTAAAAGATGTGATATAGCGGGATAAATCATTAATTTTCTCCTTTCAGACCTAATTCATTAATTATTTCTTGATTTCTTTTATATTTTAACTTTTCTGCTTTAATAATTGCAAGAAGCTCTGCTCCTGCAACGCTGACAACATCATTTACTATAATATTGTCAAATTTATACACTTGAGGAATTTCATCACTGATTGCTGTTTCGATTCTTTTTTCTATCTGTTCTTGTGATTCTCTGCCTCTAAGCTGTAATCTTTTTCTAAGTTCTTCAAGTGACGGCGGTAGCAGAAAAACAGTAACCGTATCATCCGGAAATGCCTCCTTAACTGCAAGTGCACCTGAAATCGTGAGGTCAAGCATTAAATTCTTGCCTGATTTAATTTTTTCTTCAATTTGGCTACGCAATGTACCGTAACGGTTATTTTGATACGTATCCCATTCAAGAATTTCCCCAGACTCCACAAGTCTGTCAAACTCAGCTTCTGTTTTATAGAAGTAATCTACTCCCTCTCTCTCATTTCCGCGAATTTCTCTCGTCGTAGCTGAAACAACATAATCAAAATCGTCATGTAAACTTTTAACTTCTGAAATAACTGTGTTCTTGCCACAACCCGACGGTGCGGAAATTACTGTAATAATACCTCTTTTAGCCATCAATGCCTCCCTGAATATCTTCCTCTGTGACATCCACTCTGCCCGCAACCGTTTCAGGTTGTATTGCAGACAACACTACATGGTCACTGTCCATTATTATTACAGAACGAGTTCTTCTGCCATAAGTAGCGTCAATGCACATTGAGCGATCCTTACTTTCTTGAACTATTCTCTTAACAGGAGCAGAATCAGGACTTACTATTGCAATAATTTTATCTGCTTGTACAAGATTACCAAAACCAATATTTAACAACTTCATTTTGCATTATCACTCCAAATTCTGTATCTGTTCACGTATTTTCTCTATTTCACTCTTTAAAGCAATGACATTGTTGGTAATCACAATATCATTTGCCTTTGAGCCCATTGTATTAACTTCCCTGTTCATCTCCTGAACAATAAAATCAAGACGACGTCCAACACTCCCGCCACATTGCAGTGCATCTTTAAATTGTTTAACATGACTACTGAATCTGGCTATCTCTTCATCTATACTGCACTTATCTGCAAAAACTGCCACCTCAGCAGCAACTCTTTGCTCATCAACAATGCCCTTTTCCAGTAACTCCGCAAGTCGCTGATTCAACTTTTCTTTATACTCTGCAGGGACAAAAGGACTTCTTTCACAAATGTTGTTATAATAGCCCTCTGATACTTTAAGAATAGCCAAAAGCTCTTCTTTAAGTTTATCACCCTCTTTTTCACGCATTGCCGAAAGATTAAGTGATGCAAGTTCAAGAGCCTTACTTAAATTATCCCATACAGCTTCTTGATCTGCTTCTTCTTTAAATTGAACAAAGGCATCGGGAATTTTAAAAAGCATTGAAACATTTGGTTCGAATCTATATTTTAAATTATCCGCCGACTCTCTCATCGCATTAAAATATGCACCGACAACACCCTCATCAACGGAAACCTTTTTGCTTGTTTTTGCTAAATCAATGTATGTGATAAAAACATCTGTCTTTCCTCTTTGGATTGACTTTTGAAGAACAGTACGTATGCGATCCTCCAGAGGTAAAAGGTCACGAGGCATTTTAATTGTAAAATCTGAATATCTGTGATTAACTGTTTTGATCTCAACTATACATTGAACACTGTCAGTTTTTACTTCTCCACGGCCAAAACCTGTCATACTTCTGATCAACGAAAACACCTCTGCAAAACAAAATTAGACACAGCACGCACTGTATCTAATTAATTATAGTAGATTTCATATAAAATATCAATAGTTAATTTACATTAATTGTCACTTTCAATGAATCTTACAGCCCCATATTTTTCCTCAACTTCACCATATTGTACAGCATCTTTTCTCACATCACAATTATAAAATACAATATTTTCGACTCTGTAGGGATTTTCGGCATTTTTCCACTTTTTATTTTTGCTGTCAACATGAATATATTTATTCATATCATCATCAAAACTTAATGCGCAATTACTAAAAAGTATATTATTTGCAATAGGCCCTTCTGTCGGAATTTCTGCATCAATCCACATTCTCGTTATATGTATTGTACTTTCCTTTACATACAGCGGTGCACGAAAGCGAAAAGTTCCGCGAAAATTACAATTTCTAATAACAGAATTTGGCGAAGCAAGGTTGTTTACTACCGCTTTACACGACGGTAATGAGCATATTCCGGCAATTTCCGTTTCAAGCCGCACATCTATATGGGCGTCGTATACATCTACACTTGATATTATACTTTTCCCTAACATTTCACCCGTGTCTACATTGAAAAATGTGATTTCATCACCGATTTCAACACCATCATACGGCAGACCTTTTTCCTGTCGGTATAGAGAAATCAAACCGTCATTAACTTGTTGCACTTGAAGAACAGATGCAGAAATATTAAGTATATCATCACACAGCAAGTCCACTTTGCAATCTTCCAATACTAATTTTGCTCTGTTATCTCTACAATAAAAACCATCGCGCCAACCCACAATAGGCATATCAGAATCACCTTGAGCAGGTTCTACATTTACATTTTTAAAAAATATAAATCCTCTGTTTGCTTTAATGTAAAACATAAATTTAGCAGCACAACATATATTGCAATCAATCATCGAAACATTTTCATTACAAACCATTGTGATAGCTTGCTCAATAACCTGACCGACATGAGGCATCGGTACAATGAATCTGTATTTTTCATCTTTCATCATCTTGATTCTTTTATCACGTTGAGCAAAAATGTTATTACACTTAACATCGTAAATGTTTTGTTCATGATTTACAACCTTATACGTAGTGATACCAACATGATACCTACCATCATCTCTGTCTACAAGTCCAAAATAATCAGGAACAGGCTGCTTATAAGTTCCGCGTATATTCAATGATTTGTTTGTTTTAATACGTATAATACCATCACGAAAAACATTTGTTACATCGGCAATAGCATACGGTTTTGTTTTATAATCAAAAGTCAGCCCTTTAACAGTAATATTTGTGCAGTCTTTAATTCTGCAAAGGCTCATAATAGGTTTTACTAAAATTGTAGTATTATCTCCGCATATATTGACACCATGAAGCTCTCTTAAATCCACAGCATATTTACCACTGGAAACATAGTACGTAGTATCCGGTTCAAATACAAGCGTACTTCCTTTTGGCAGATGCCTTAAAACTGTAATAGCTTTTCTTATTGCAGAAGAATCATTTGCAATACCATCACCCTTTGCACCAAAATCCTTAACATATATCGTTTTGATTTCTTTAGAGTTTTCGCAATATTCTTCTTGTTCTCCCACAACAAAATCAATTAATCCTAATTCGATTCTAATATTTTCATCCGAAATTTTATGCTGCAAGCCGTTCTGCGGTCTGTACTGCATTTTCGACATCATTTCATACAACTCGTTTCATAAATCATTCGCATTTTATTGGATAATTCGTCTTTTATTCAACTCAGCAAAACAATTTTAATCAAACCACTTTAGCTTGTCAATGTATTTGTATGATAATTAACAACTTTTTTACAAATTCCCACAACACATTGTTGCGTCATACGAAATGCCTCTTAGTTCATTAATTGTAAATCCGCGATTTGTTCGAAGTCTAATATTATTTTTTATTTGCATAATATGCTTAACCATTAACTTTTGGATTTTTTGCGATTTTGAAGAAAATCCTTTACTTTCAAGCAATTCAAAAATAAAATTTATACCGTGTTCATCGATACAAGCCTTACAAACTTTATCTGTGATTTCAAAAATATCTTTATCTGTACTATCAAATGTATCTGATAAAAAAATCATAAACTCATCAATATACGAATTTATTTCAAAAGAACCGGGAGCTTCATATTTCAAAAGTTTCTCTATGCTAAAATCAGTATAATACGGCTTATCTCCCTGTTTGCACACAAGCTCATAATATTCAGGTTTTGGTGTAATTTTTTGTATGTTGTGCAGATTTCTTACTTCTAAATAATCCGAAGATACAAAATTGTTCATATATACACAAATGTTATACTCTTTTCTAAAATCTGAAAACCTAACGGCAATTTCCAAAAAGCGATTATAACTTATCCTCTCACCAAGTGATGTTACATGGCAAAATATGTCGTATGCTTTCTCAAAGCTTACCATACCGTAAAGATTCACCATTGCACAAACCGTGCTGTTCACTGTCGCTCTAAGGCCTAATTCCTTACGTAAACCCTCTTTCTCATCTTCAAATAAATTCACCAACGGTTTTATAAAATAAGCAAAAAACTCGGCTGAATCCTCATCATAAACTGTGTTTATCAATCCCAAACGAACCCAATAATATCCGTAATTATACATACCTCCCCAATCCTCAACCTGTTCTTTTTCCAAGCAACAATATTCATTTATGGTAATATCAGATATTATTTCCCTTAAAACAGTTTTATTATTAAAAACACTTGTCACCCATTCTATTCTCGCTTCTTTCCCCGTCCCTATGCTATCTTTAATATCTACACCTACGTATAAAACGTATTTCTTTAAAATCTTATAAATATGGTCTATTTGTTTTTTATCTTTTGTACGCAATTCTTCTTCTCGATAAGCCATTGCAAAAATACCGTTCCTTTCTTGTTAATTAAAATGTAAATTTTTGCTCGGCTGCGAATTACTGTTATGAAATGCAAAAATCAGTGGGAGTATATTACAGCAGCCCCACTGTTTTTGCAATTTTTAAATTATTTCCCGGGAAATAATTTTTATCAATATACGCCCTTAAGCACAATATCATCCATTTCATAACCTGTAATCTCGCAAGCTGAAACAGCTATTGCAGACGCCTCTGTTCCGTCAAGAGATTCCGACGCAACCGTTATGTATACGCATTCATTCTCTATAATAACAAATACTTCCTCGTAACCCCTTGCCAAAATATTCGTTTCAAGATTCTTCTCCATTTTAGATATTTGTTTAAGAGATTCCATTTTGGCAACTGCATCTGCTATGCTGTTTTCACCGGAACTTTCATTATCAATAATCTCATTAAAACTTTCCTCCGCTTCACTTCTTTGATTTAATTTGTTTAATCTTACGGCAGCAAAATATTCTCCTTTGTCATCTACTTTAATAACACCAACGCCCACACTCTCAGGTTTACCCTCAACCACTGCATCAGAAGCATCATTAACACTACCCTCTCCTACAGGCGTTCCGGCTTCTGCCTTGTCCGTACTTGCATTTTGAACAACTGCCACAGCAAGAAGCACCAAACAAAAAGCCAAAGCAATAAGTCTTTTTGTCCTCATAGACATCTTTTTAATTTTTTCCCAAATATCAACCTTCATTATAAAACATCTCCTTTAATTAAAATATTACTTTGCTATTTATATATGCTTCAAATCACCACGTTATGCTGATTTTCGTAATCGGTATGCCATAAAGAGCCATTATAGTTTTCGCAATTTTTTCTTCTGTTTCCCTGCTCTTATTGCCATCAATACATACAGCAACACCCTCTATTTCAGGAGCTGTTTCAGACAATATCAGCGCCTTTTCATTCCCTTGTGAATCCTTAACAATAACAATACTGCTTTCGTAAACATCGCGTCGTTCTTCTGCTTCATCTTTTTCTTTCTTCTCCTTAATAACAGACTTATCGCCGCTGCTGTTGTATGCCGGAATACTTTCTCCTTCTGACCTTACGTATACTGCCGCGGTAACACCTTTAACACCTTCTATTCCCCTCAAAATGCGCTCTATTTGTTTCTCGTATTTTGCAGCATAATTATCATTTTCCGCTAATGTATACTGTTGTTGAAGTCTTTCTGCTTTTTCTGTAAAACCAACGCTTTCCTTGCCGCTGTTTTCTATCATTCCACCTATAAGTATCAATACAATACCTGTAAGCACAATAGCCGCTTCCACTTTAAAAAATCGTAACTTTCCGTTTTTAAAAAAACTCATTTCACTCACTCCATCTTATTAAAATTCTGCTTTTGTCAGCTCCTGTCAACTGTGATATTATATTTTTTATTTTATTTTCTTCCTCAGACATATCCTTTTCTGAGACAACCTCTCCTTTTTCTATTTTTATACCATGTCTGTCTATTACTATATTCGGAACATCCACTTTCCCAACAGAATTTTCCTCCTCCGCTTTGGCAACTTTTACCATATTGCAAACAACATTCAAAACACTTCCAAAACTTTCCGATTTAGTATTTTCATCCACTGTAACCGTAACATCTTTACAATCGTAGTTATTGTTTTTCATTGTTTTCTTTATTTCTTCGCTTATTCTGTTTGTGTAATGCTCCATCACTTGGCGCTCCAAATCAGCGTCCTCTGCTTGATAAATGAGTTCATTTTTCTCAGTCTGTAAAACAAATTTTCCACTTACCAGTTCTGAGGCAAAATTTTTAAGCGGCAACACCATCAAAGTTAAGAAGAGAAACGACAAGGCAACCGTTGCAGCATTCCGTATTTTACCCCTTGGCAAAATATAGCTGACAGCCGTAAACAAAATTGCCGCCACGGAAATCTTATATGTCCACTCAAGCATTAGCCTATACACCCCCTCTGACAAGTGTTACGAGCACCGCCACATTTAAAACACTCAGCACACTCATAAGTGCTGTAATTCCGGTTATCATCATAAAGGCATCACCAACATTTGTAACAGCATTTGATATCTTCGGTGCAGCCACCGGGCGTATCATTATTCCGGCAATACGGTATATAAGCACGTGCGTTGCCATTTTTACGCAAGGAGCTGCGGCAGCCGTTAAAATTGCGGTGACTGCAGCAATTCCGGCAGTACTTTTAATAACAGAGGCTCCTGCGAAAACCATATCGGTACTTTCTGCAAGGTATCTGCCCACAACGGGAACCATCGCACCTGTATATTTTAATGTTCTGGCCGCCATGCTTGTCTTTGCTCCCGTTAAAGCTCCCGATAAAGTTGCGGCGCAAGAAAAGCCCATCATCATAAGTCCAAGCCCCCAATTAAATACGTATTTTACCATTCCCTTAACACCGTCTAAACTGAATCTGTCACTTACACTCCCGCATATACCGACAACCGTATAAGCAAGTGCTAACGGCAAAAATATTCCGGAAAGTAAAACTGCCGCAGTCTGTGTTAATGTTATAAAAATTGCCGCCCCTGCTACTGCGTCACCTATTTGCGTTGCGCAAAGTGCGGGAATAGAGCTAAGCATTACAACTTTGATTTCTTCTATTGTTTCTGTGGCATTTGTAATTACATTCTTTACATTTTCCATCATCGGCACACACAAAAGGCATATTACTGCAAAAGAAATAATATCTTTCATTCCACTATCGGATTCTCCCGTTGTGGCTGTAAATACAGAACTCACATAGCTTACTGATACAATAATCAAAAGTATGCCTGCGCCGTTTTTTAGTTGTTCTGCCAATTCTGTTGTGATTATTCCAATTAACTCATCCTGCATTCTAATCACCTTTTATGTTCCCAAATTCTTCACTGCCTCGATTAGAGCAGAGGCCCAAGGCACTGCCATTATTACAATAAAAACTCTACCGGCAGCTTCAATTTTTGATGCAATTGAATTTTCGCCCATGTCTCTGCATAGAGAAGATGAAAATTCCACCACATACGCTGCACCTATTATTTTAATTACAGCCTTAATAGTTTCACTGCCAAGTTCTGAGCTATCAAATAAATTTTTTATTGCCTGTGAGGCATTATTTACCATATTTAGCACTGTAAAAAGCAGTATAACCGAGCCTGCAGTCACAAGCACAGGAGTTATTTGACTTTGCATGCCTTTTAGAAGAATTGTTAATATTGATATTAATACACCTGTCATTGCTATTTTTATAATTACTTCCATACGACTTACATTTTATCCAAAAAAAGACTTAAGCAGTGTAAATAAATCTTTTATTTCACCGGAAATTATTATCATCGTTAAGATTAATCCGGCCACTGTCACAAGTGTTGCTTGTTCATCCCTTCCCGATTTAATCAGGATTGGGTTAAGAACTGCCACAACAATTCCTATTCCTGCAATTTTAAATATCAGATCAATTCCCATTTTTTCACCCGGTTTACTTTAAAAAAGTATTACGATAACTGCAGCAGCCATTGCCAGAGCAATTTTCACAGCATTTTTTCCCTCTTTTTCTTCAACAGACAAAGATTCTTTTTCTAATCCTTGCAATCTTTGGAGCGTTGCTGTTACGTGGGCTGTCTGCCTTTGTGTATTTGCAAGGCCTATTGCCAAACCTATACCTGTTATACATTCTTTATCCTTTTCTGTAAGACACTGTATGTCCTCGAAATACTCCTCGCACGCCTTTGCCCATGCATTTTCGAAGCTTCCGAATTCCGTTTTTAGATTTTCTGAGGCTCGTGTCCATAAATCAATCACACTATCTTTATCAAAGAATTTTTCTCCGCAACTTTTTAAAACTTCGTCAAGAAGCGTATTTTCTATCGCTATAGCATCATCTGCATATTTCAGCGCCTCTTGCATTTGTTTTAGAATCCTGCTTCTCTTTTTATATTGCCGACTAATCTTATGCCCTGCCAAAAACCCTCCTGCCAAAACAAGAAAAGAACCCATAATCTTTATTATCAAATACATTAAAATCACCGCCTCTTTTCTCCGGAGATAACCTCCTTCAACGTGGACGGCCCATTATCACAGCTTAAAGTTATATACTTTTCAAAAGCTCCTGCAACCATCATCGCCGCAATCTCTTTTCTTATTTTCATATCACCCAAACAGCTTCCATGAGCAGTTGCAATAATTTTCACTCCTGCATTGATTGCAGATTCAACTGCAGCCGCATCACCGGTGCCGCCTATTTCGTCAGTGATAATTACTTCCGGCGCCATACTGCGAATCATCATCATAATTCCTTTTTCTTTTGGGCAAGCATCATACACATCTGTCATCATTCCTACATCATTCGACGGAATTCCGTTATAGCAAGCGGCTATTTCGGAGCGTTCATCAACAATGCCGACACTCACACCCTTAAATTCCGGAAAGCTGTTTTCGCTGCCCAATATTCTTGCGATATCTCTTATGACTGTTGTTTTGCCGCAAGCGGGAGGAGAAATTATCAATGTACTGTATATTTCTTTTTGATTTTTAATAATATGTTTTATTATATTTTTTGAGCACCCCTTAATTTGCCTTGCTATTCTTATATTAAGACTTGACACATCATACACGGCACCATCCGGGAGCATTTTGCCTGCAATGCCTACACGATGACCTCCCTTTAATGTTATGAAACCGTTTCTTATGTCCTCCTTGTACGCATATAACGAGCTTCTGCAAATTCCCGCAAAAATCCTATTGATTTCTTCTTTCGACGGAATATACGCTTTCTCGGCCGGCACAGTCTGTCCGTTAGTATTAATAAAATATTTTTGCTTTTTATTACCTCCTATTATACAAAGAGGCATACCTGCTCTGATTCTTATTTCTCCTGCTGTTTTAACAAGCTCATATTTATTTGAAAAACAATTTTTTAAAGAAAACGCAACAGGTGTGTTGCCTAACCTGTCCGTAATTTCACTTTGAAACTTTGCACTATCCATATCCCCTTGTCCCTGCCTTTCATAACTTGTTAAGTTTGTACAAATATATGAACATGGTATTTTATTTATTCATGCAAAAATCTTTTAAAATTTTTGCATTTCCAAAAATAAGTATTGCAAAGAAAAATTATTAGTGCTATAATACCTAGCGTTGTGCAGCTAATGTACAGTAATTCGTTGCGGAATTGTGTAACGGTAGCACGAATGACTCTGACTCATTTTGTCTGGGTTCGAATCCTAGTTCCGCAGCCAAAGATAACTCCGAGATTCATACAAACATGATTCTCGGAGTTTTTTATTACCATACTTTTTTCCTTTTTCTCTTGATATTGATAGTCAATTTTCGTACATTTACATACCCTTTTTGCACGAAAATGCGCCTTGCCCTTAGCTTCTCTGCTGTCAATGGGTCAACTTTTTAATCCATTTATATCTGTTTGCTTTTATAAACGCAGGCACGCTTTTGAAAATCTGGTCAGCATTAAGGCAAGCTATAACAGCAACAGGATGCCAATTCCACAAAAAGGCGGCTGCAAAGGATAAAGGTAATACGATCCCCCATATACTGATAATATCAACAATTAAGATAAATTTAGAATCTCCGCCGCCTCTTATAATTCCGGTATTTGTGGGCATTTGATACGCAGTGCCTATACATGTAACGCAAAGAACAAGCAAAAATCCATTAGCAAAATCTTTTGCTTCTGCAGAGATATTGTACATTGAAACAATAGGTATTCTTATAAAAAAGAGTGTTATGCTCATCAATAAACCTATAACAACAAAAATAACTTGCAGAGATTTTGAATACTCCTTTATTTTTTCTAAAGGTTTCCCCTCTCCTATTGTTTTGCCGATAATTACTGATGCGGCACTGGCAGAGCCGACTGCCGCCACCTTAAGAACTTGATACAGCGTTGAAGATACGGAATTCGCAGCTATTGCCGCTTCTGACATATGCCCCAAAATCACAGTTTGGAGCGCAGTAGATACCCCGAATAAACCATCTGTAAGAACAAAAGGAATACACGTTTTACAGTATTTTTTAAACAAAGTGTAATCTACTTTATGCAAATCGTCCCTGCCCCATATTATCTTTTTCTCAAAAAAAGCAACATAAACAATAACAAAAATCAGTTCTGCTACTCTTGCAATAAGTGTAGCCAAAGCCGCACCGCGCACGCCCATTTCCGGCAATCCGAGCTTACCGAAAATCAGCAAATAATTCAGGGAAATATTAAATAGCAGAGTAACAATAGAAACGTAAAATCCTACCTTAACGCTCTCAACAGACCTGAGTATCGCCAAAATAATATTGGTTAGAGCAAAAACAGGATATGTATATTTTATGATTCTTAAATATTCAACACCCTCTTCTATAATTGCAGTGGAATCTGTAAATAAACCAACCACCTTTTCCGGCATAACAGCTGCAAAGCTAAACAGCAATGCAGAAAAAGCAATACTTAAAAACACGGCTGCCACAGATAATCTTTTAACGGGTTCTGTCCTTTTCTCTCCCCAGTATTGACTGCCAAGAACTACCATGGTATTTGACAAACCAAGTATTATCTGCTGAAAAACAAATTGTACTTGATTACATGCAGTTGCACCGGAGAGCGCAGTTTCCGTAAACATGCCAAGCATTATATTATCAACAAGGTTTACGCCTAAAATTATTACGTTATTTAATACTAAGATTTTCCACAACGAAAAAAAGTTTGCGTAAAACTTCTTATCTTTTGTCATTTTTAAACACCCAGAATTTGTTAATAAAATAATTCTCTATAATCATAATCGGTGTAACTATAACTTTACAGTATTCCTCCGTTACGCCCATTTGATTTAAAAGCATAACGAGCAAAGCACTTAATATTGCGTATATAAAGAAGGCTGCTATAAATTTATATCCCGTATGTTTATTGCGACCATCAAAAACGAACTTGCTGTTTAGAATGTAGCTGTTTATTGCACCGGCAACATCTCCTGCTAACGAGCTTATTCCGGCTGCTAATGATGCGCCAAAGACAACAATCGACAGACCTATATATTTCAGTAATGCAAGTACCAACCAATTTACGCCAATAGCCACAAGTGTATTTGCTACTCCGACTAAACAAAACAACAGAAATTGCTTGTACTTTTGCCATAATTTTTTTATCTTACTCATAAAAATCTCCTTTAAAAATATTTTTCTATACTGTTTTTCTTCTGCAAATACGATATATCACAATCACAACCGCGACGGAAAGCACGGAGCACACCACCATAGAGGCAACCTCGCCAATTCCGTTTATCAAAAAATACATAGGCATACCGGAAAAATTAAACATGCAGTGTACAAGCACGCTTGATATTAAAGAGCCTGACATTTCAAAAATCCAGACCATAAAGAGAGAAAGAATTCCCGTATACAATGCTTGCAGTATATTGCCGTGATACAGACCAAAAAGCACAGAAGTAATTATTGCAGAAACAATCATTGAAACAATGCCTGTTTTCTCTGTTTGCACTTTGGGGATAACATTAAATATTTTTTTAAGGGCACTGTAAATAAAGCCTCTGAAAATAAGTTCTTCTACAATAGGTGCGCAAATCATAACAGCCAGGAGCATAATAAATTCGTTACCGCCCTGAAAACTTTCAACACTTTCTTTGTTGCCCTCTATCCATGATTCGGGCAACCATTTTGTCATCATGTTTACACCGATGTTTGAAACAACTCCCACAAATGTTCCTAATAAAATTGACATTAAAGCAATGGAAAACGGAGGCTTTTTATACTCAAGGTTAATGATATTAGAGAACTTTGTCCTTTTTTGAACGATAACAAAAATCAGCAGAAAAACAGCAGATATGGTTAAATACATAAGTGATATATTTTTATAAATCAAATCCGTCGCCTTTGACTTTAATTCAGAAAATGGCAAGTTGGGATTATTTATTGCCGTGTATGATGACAACGCAACAGAAAAAACAAATTGCACTGTATAATTAACAATCATAAATACAAAAAATACGGCCAATGGCACAAGTACCGACTTCACTATTTCTATAACTTTTAAATATTTATTTTCTGTTTCCTCCATATTGGAAATCCCTCCGAAAAAATGGTATAATTATCTAAATAATTATTTTACTTGTAATTATATATTAAAATCATATAATTACAAGTCATTTAAAGGAGCGAAAACAATGCATCAACAACAAACAGTTACGCGTTCAGAAGCAACTTTTACTATTTTAAATGCCATAAAAGAAATATATGACGAAAAAGGTTCCTGCGTTGTAGCCATTGACGGAAATTCCGGCGCCGGCAAGAGTACACTTGGTGCGCAAATCGCCGCTGCCTCCCACGGAACTCTTCTGCATACAGATGATTTTTTTCTTCCTCCAAGACTACGCACCGAAGAAAGATTAAAAACACCGGGCGGTAACATTGACTATGACAGATTTAGCCAAGAGATAATTACCGGTATTTTATCAGGTAAAAGCTTCAATTACAGAGCTTTCTCATGTAAAAACGGAGATTATTCAGTAAAGAAGGCAAAATGTGCTCCTATATATATCATTGAAGGTGTATACAGTTTACATCCAAAATGGCAAGATAGTATTGATTTAAAGGTTTTTATGAGCGTAAGCCACGAAATACAAATCAGCAGAATTCTAAGCCGTAATGGTTCTGAAATGCTAAAAAACTTCACAGACAAATGGATACCCTTAGAGAATGTATATTTTGAGCATTATAATATTCCCCAAGCTGCCCATATTATTGTATTTTCTTAAATTTACTATTGACAGAGATTTAATAATCGTGTAAAATGTGCGACGTTGCTCAAATATGAGTACAACAAATGCACCCATAGCTCAATTGGATAGAGCGTCTGGCTACGGACCAGAAGGTTGTGGATTCGAGCTCTGCTGGGTGCGCCATTAAAAAGCCTTGTAAATGATAAGTTTACAAGGCTTTTAGTATTCTTGAAGTAATCATTTAAACAAACAACTCGATTAGCGAAGATATAACATCATTAAAACTCAAAAACAAATTTCAGAGACAAAGCACCTATATCCGATTGCCATTTTGTATAGTAGAAAGATGAATAATTAATTAGTGAGGCAACTTTCTTCATATTATCGCCTGCAATCCAATCAAAAGCCTTTTGCATTTCTTCATAGGTATTATATTTAATTTCCAATTTAAATTCTGTATTGTCGCTATCAGCATTTTTTATTAAATCCTTTATTGTTTTTTCAAGAACTGCCTCATCAAATGCCTCAAAACAGAAGGCTTCTTTTACATGATAATTATCTGCTGTTGCAGTACATTTAGGAAGCTTTAAATATATTTCGTCCAAAGTATGAGTTTTTAAAAGATCCTCAGTATTAATATGCAAATACGAATAATCTACATTTAATTTTTTCTCTGTTTCATCTTCTATCTCAACAATAGGATCTCCCCATGTGCAATCAACGTAATACCAATTACCATTAATCTTAACAGTATTCCATGCATGCAGTTCGTCTTTTCCCATACCGCAAACATATCCTACTTCTATACCGCATTTTTGCATAATGTACATATATGCTCTCGCATAACCGTCACATTTAGAAAGACCATCCACCAACGGTCCGTACATATTATGCATATTATCACCATCACTGTACGTTGTATTTTGAGCCAAATATGTATATACATATTTAGACTTTCCATAATCATCCAAACTCCGTACTTCTTCAATTATTTTATTTACAACATTATCTATCTCCTGTTGCATTAAAAGAGCGCTTTTATGCTCTATATTAAAATCAAATTTCAGAGCAACAGAATCAGCCTCAAGTTCAGTGTTATATTCATACGTATAGCCGCTATTATACATAAAAAGCTCAGGATGATCTCTAAGTACAGAA
>JAFZEI010000113.1 GCA_017560765.1 Clostridia bacterium
CTGCAATTTCCGTTGCCCGTTCTGCCACAATTCAGAATTGGTAAACGGCGTTCCGTCAGATGATAATACAGCAGAAGAAAGTTTCCGTACGCTGTTAGACAAGCGCAGTGGTGTTCTTGAAGGTGTTGTTATTACAGGAGGAGAACCTCTACTGCAAAAGAACATCGAACATTTTGCCGAAGAAATTAAACGAAAAGGTTTTAAGGTAAAGCTTGATACTAATGGTTCATTTCCGGGAAAACTTCGAATGATGATTGAATTAGGTCTTGTTGATTACGTTGCAATGGACATCAAAAACAGTTTTGAAAAGTACAGTCAAACTGCAGGTGTTCATGTAGATATTGGCGCAGTCAAAGATTCGATTTCATTGTTGCTCGCAGGCAAAGTATCTTATGAATTTCGCACAACAGCTGTAAAAGAGCTGCATACAGCAGATGATTTTGCGAAAATCGGAGAATTGATACAGGGTGCCGAGCGCTATTTTATACAAAGCTATAAAGATTCCGGTAATGTTCTTATGCCGGGATTCAGTGCACCCGCTCAAGAAGAGCTTCAATCTTATTTGGCAGCTGTTAAACCCTATGTGCCGCATGCACAGCTTCGCGGTTCAGACAAATAATTATTAGCAAAGGAGAAGGATTATGTATCGAGTTGAAAAAAGAAATGGCAAATTAATCGATTTTGATATACAAAAAATCGTTAATGCAATTAAAATGGCTTTCGAAGCACAAGAAAAACAATATAACGATTCTATGATTGATTTTCTTGCTCTAAAAGTTACCGCTGATTTTGAGCCTAAAATTAAAGACGGTAAAATTAAAGTAGAAGATATACAAGACAGTGTTGAGGCAGTTCTTGTTCAGGCAGGATATGCAGATGTTGCAAAAGCATACATTCTCTATCGTCGTCAGAGAGAGAAACTTCGTAATATGAAATCAACAATATTAGACTACAAAGAAATTGTTGATGATTATGTTAAAATTAACGATTGGCGTGTTAAAGAAAACTCAACCGTAACATATTCTGTTGGCGGTTTGATTCTTTCAAACTCAGGAGCAATTACTGCAAACTACTGGCTTTCAGAAATTTACGATGACGAAATTTCTAAAGCTCACAGTAATGCTGACATTCATATCCACGATCTTTCAATGCTTACAGGATATTGTGCCGGATGGTCTCTCAAACAGCTTATACAAGAAGGACTTGGTGGTATTCCGGGTAAAATCACTTCTGCTCCGGCAAAACATCTTGCTACACTTTGTAACCAAATGGTTAACTTCTTGGGCATTATGCAGAACGAATGGGCAGGAGCGCAAGCATTTTCGTCTTTCGACACATATCTTGCTCCCTTTGTAAAAGCAGATAATCTGTCGTATTCTCAAGTAAAAAAATGCATTGAATCTTTTATCTTCGGTGTAAATACACCTTCTCGTTGGGGTACACAAGCACCATTTTCCAACATCACTCTTGATTGGACTGTTCCTGCTGACCTTGCAGAACTTAATGCAATTGTCGGCGGCAAAGAAATGCCTTTCAAGTATAAAGATTGTAAAAAAGAAATGGATATGGTTAACCGTGCTTTCCTTGAAACAATGATAGAGGGCGATGCACAAGGAAGAGGTTTCCAATATCCTATCCCGACATACTCAATCACAAGAGATTTTGATTGGTCAGACACAGAAAACAACCGTCTTCTTTTTGAGATGACATCAAAATACGGCACTCCCTATTTCTCTAACTATATCAACAGCGATATGGAGCCCAGCGATGTCCGCAGTATGTGTTGTCGTTTACGTCTTGACCTTCGTGAGCTTCGTAAAAAAACAGGCGGCTTCTTCGGCAGCGGCGAGAGTACAGGTTCCGTAGGTGTTGTTACAATTAACATTCCTCGTATTGCTTACCTTTCAACAGACGAAGCTGATTTTTACAAGAGACTTGACCACATGATGGACATTTCCGCACGTTCTCTTAAGATTAAGCGTACAATCATTACAAAGCTTCTCGAAGAAGGTCTTTATCCTTATACAAAACGTTATCTCGGCTCTTTCGAGAACCACTTCTCAACAATAGGCCTTGTTGGTATGAATGAAGCAGCTCTTAACGCTTCATGGATTGGCAAAGACATGACAACAAAAGAAGCTCAAGATTTTACTAAAGATGTTCTCAATCACATGAGAGAGCGCCTTTCCGACTACCAAGAAAAGTACGGCGATCTTTATAACCTTGAAGCAACTCCTGCTGAGTCAACATCTTATCGTCTTGCAAAACATGATGTTAAGCGCTATCCTGATATTATTACTGCTTCAGAGAATGACAACGTTCCGTATTACACTAACAGCTCACACTTACCTGTTGGTTACACAGATGATTTGTTTGAGGCTCTTGACGTTCAAGACGAATTGCAAACTCTTTATACTTCAGGAACTGTTTTCCATGCCTTCTTGGGCGAGAAGCTTCCTTCTTGGGAATCTGCAGCTAAGCTTGTTCGTAAAATTGCTGAAAACTACAAACTCCCCTATTATACATTGTCTCCCACATACACAATATGTAAGGACCATGGTTATATTGCCGGCGAGCATTATGTATGTCCTGTTTGTCATAACAAAACTGAGGTTTACAGCCGTATTACAGGTTATTACAGACCTGTTCAGAATTGGAACGACGGTAAAGCACAAGAATTTAAGCAGCGCCGTGTTTACGATGCAGAGACTTTTACAAGAAACGCTTCTTTTAAAGATGCTGCGGAATGCTCATGCTCCTACAAAAATATAGCTGAAAATTCTCCTGCTGTTCAGGCAAATTCCGGAGAAATTCTCCTCTTTACAACACAAAAGTGTCCTAACTGCCGTGTTGCCAAATCACTTCTTGATAAGGCAGGTATTGCGTATACGGTTATTGATGCTGAGGCAGATCCTGAGCTTGCTCAAAAATTCGGAATTAACCAAGCTCCCACATTAATTGCTGATGGTGTAAAAGCAATCGGAGTATCACCTATTAAACAATTTATTGAAAAGAAGGAGGCTAATGCCGATGTATGATTCTATCATCGTTGGTGCCGGTCCTGCCGGAATGACGGCTGCGCTTTATTTGCTACGTTCCGGTAAAAAAGTTTTATTATTAGAATCAGATTCATTTGGGGGGCAGATTGCATCTGCCCCTAATGTTGAAAATTATCCCGGTATTCCGCACATGGATGGCAGTGATTTTGCTGATAAGCTTTTATCTCAAGTAACTGACTTTGGTGCTGATATTGATGTTACGCGTGTTGGTGGCATTATTAAAAAAGATGATTTCTTTGATGTTATTACAGAAAACGGGCCTGTTTCCGGTAAAACTGTCATCATAGCCGTAGGCGTTAAACACAGAACTTTAGGAATTGAGGGAGAAAATAATTATTACGGAAAAGGTATTTCTTTTTGTGCTGTGTGCGACGGACCTTTTTACAAAGGAAAAGTAGCAGCTATTGTGGGCGGTGGTAATTCTGCTGTTCAAGAGGCTCTTTATCTTTCTGATATATGCGCAAATGTACACCTTATCCACAGGCGTGATTCTTTCCGTGCCGAAAAATCTCTTGTAGAAAATGCCAAAAATAAAGATAACATAATAATACACACAGATAGTGTTATCAGCAGTTTTATAGGCGAAAATCAAATTAAAGGTCTTACTATTTTAAACAAGAGAACATCTGAAGTAACTGACATTACTTGTGACGTACTTTTTGAAGCTATTGGCAGAATTCCTGAAAATAATATTTTCTCTGATTTAATTGAGCTTGACGGCGATGGATACGTTATAGCAAAAGAAAACTGTGCAACATCATGTCCCGGTATTTTCGTTGCCGGCGATTGCAGACAAAAGAACATCAGACAGCTTACAACTGCTGTTGCAGATGGTTCAACTGCCGCACTTGCTGCTGTTGACTTTTTAAATTGATTTTTTCATTTTTTACTTCACATAAATTAGCTAAAAAATTCCGGGATTCATATTAAAACGAATCCCGGAGTTTTTTAGCTCTGTTTTAGATTATTTTATGGCATCTTATCAGAACATGGTCTGTAAGCATAGTAGAATCCCGTTATTACTTCCCTACATGGCTGACGACCTGCCGTAACCTCTGTACCATTTACGCATTGAATTCTTGCATTACTACCATGGTCATATCTTAAATATACATTACCGCCAAGATTGCTGCTTGCGCAAATAAATACATGTCGTGGCATACCCGGTCTGGTTGCATCATCCAATACAAATACAATATCTCCGGCTTTAAGAGCTGAAACATTTGTAATCTTTTGGAAGTTTAAAGATTCAAGCCATGCAGGCATCTGATATACTACAAGTCCATTTTTATACTGCTGATCAGTAAATCCTGTTCTGTACAATACCCAGTCCACAAGACGATCACAGCTTGTAAGTTTTTCGTTTTTATTTATTGCCTTTGCAGGATCAAGCTCAGCCCAGTTGAATCCCGGATTAATTGAAGCGTGTCCGTATGTAAATCCTTGCTGTCTAGCAAAATCAGTAACTTTTTGAGCCTCTGACATCATCTTAGAAACAAGCTCCTCATACGTCATTTTTGTCACAATTTGATCCGTTGAACTATCTCTGTTAATAATGCTAAAGCGCTGATTTTGAGCACTTGATGATTCATAAATTTGGATGTTCGTTCCGTTTGTATAATCTACCATATAAACATCCATTGCCATATTATCACTGTGAGCCGGACGGAAAATGTATGCTCCTTCTACAATATACAAGTACCAATTTTGGGCAAGTGTCTCGCTTGCATCACTCGTAAGAACATTCGTCTCGTTTGCAATGCCGGCACCGTTTACAGCTAAATACTTGTTGTTTTCCATATTGATAATTCTGTAAGAACCATCCTCCTGACGTATAAACTTCCAGAACTGAGCCGGTGAAAAATTAGGAGAAGCAAGCTGAACATTTGTGCCTGAAAGCGCTACGGATTTGCCCCCTATGCTTATTCGAGCATAAAAGTTTGTACCAATATCAGCAGGAGACAATTTTTC
>JAFZEI010000114.1 GCA_017560765.1 Clostridia bacterium
ACAAATATGGCACTTTATAAAGCAATCGGATGGCTCATATAAGATAATAAACACTAAGAATAATTATGTTCTTGAAGTTGCAAATGGCGTTAAAACGTCCGGAGCGGGTATTCAAATTTCTGCGACAGATGACGGCACAACAAAACAACGTTGGAATATATACGAAAAACTTGATTATTCCGGAGCAGTAATCGGCTATACACTCCGTTCTGTAGTATCACCTGCTTGTGTGCTTTCTGTTGCAAGTTCATCTCCTGCCGCAAGCACAGCAATTCAAAACAATATGTGTGCTCAGTCTGCTTCTCAAGTATTTAAATTTGAAATCACTCAAATCGTTGAGGAAACACCTGAGCAGCCACCGGAGGAAACACCTGATGTTACCCCCACACTTCCGGAAGGATACCTTGACATAGGAACAGGATTCTATGCCAGAATTAATACAAACTTAACAACAGGTATGGGATTATCTCTTGCAGCAGAAAATGTAGTTTTACATTCCACAAAGGAGAATGCTTCACAATTGTGGCGTTTTGAAAGACAATCTGACAGCACATACGTAATCATCAATCAAAAAACAGGTTTAGCTTTGACTGTTGATAATAACAGCGATACTGATATGGCAAATGTTTCCGTTGCAAAGTATACAGGAGCTTCCGGTCAAAAATGGTACATTTACGGTGACGCGACGGGCTATGAATTTATTCCTGCGTGTTCCGTAGATAAATGCTTGGATGTAACAGGCGCTGTGTTTGATGAAGCAACAAATATTGAAATTTTCACTTGTCATAAAGGCGCATGTCAGCTCTTTACTTTAACCATAGGAAATTACCTTGAATTGGCTAAAGCAGAAAATATCGGTGATAAATTTATTGGACATATTACAACTTTTGATGCATCGAAAGGTCTTGCTCTTACAGGAACGAATGTTATTTATAAGGCAGCCAACAGTTCTGATTTTGCTCAAAAATATTATTTTGAGTACCAGCCAAATGGTGGATACAAGATAACCAATCTTAAGAGCAGATATATTCTTGGCTTAAATGGTCAGGCGAAAACAGGCGAAAGCATTGTTATTGATACAGAGAATTTGTCAGAACAAACATGGTTTGTTCATTGCAAAGAGGGTAAATATATTCTTAGAGCAGAAGGAACGGATTCTTGCGTTATCGGAATTTCCGGTACGAATGCCGTGCTCTCAACTTTTGCTGAAGGAGATACAACTCAAATACTCACAGTAACGAATTTGGGTGCGTTGAATGTTGAAACATCTGAGAAAACATCAACAGGTGTTCTTACGGATGCTCAAGTTAAAGCCGTATATGAAAGTCTTTGTGCCGCAAATACAAGTTGCAGCAGCATGGCTGAGGCAACATTAAAACAGCAGATAGCAGAATATGCACTTGAGGCATACAAACTTGGTGTTACAGACATAGATGCAATTGCACTTTGTATTAATATCAGAGTTTTAAGTAATTCTTCTGAATTGTCCAGAGTAATATCAAAGGTGGACGGAGTTTACTCTATCGAAAGTATTTACTCTGCATTGCTTACAGATACAGACGCGCAGGTTGGTGCTAATCGTGCAAGTCATTGGGTATTTTATAATATGTTGCTTGTAAAGCTTTAATGGATTTTACAGGCATAAAAAAACAGTTGCCAAAACTATATGTTATAAGGTAGAATAAAGTAATCATATTGTATATGGTAAAAATTTTACGGAGGTAAAAAATATGAAAAAAACAATTTCTAAAGTTCTCGCTCTTTGCATGGCAGTTGCTTTACTTGTTGCAAGCTTTGGTATTTTTGCTTATGCATACGGCACAGAACTCCTCAGTACATACGCAGGTATTGAAAATTCAGCTTCTGCAGATGGTTTTTGGTTTGATGCTGAGGATTTAACAGTTGAACATGATGGCCCTGTACGTGGTGCACCGTATGTTGGGTATTTGAGAGATCATGCTACACCTAAGAACATCGCAGGAAACGATGGCGACGGTCCTTTCTGGGGAGTAGACAGTAATGAAGACTATAACAACTACATGAACTTTAACCCCGGATCATATTTTGTACATGACTATTATATCGAATCTGCTTATAAGTCAACAATTGATATAAAATTAGATTCTGAGTTTGCAGCAGG
>JAFZEI010000115.1 GCA_017560765.1 Clostridia bacterium
AGGCAGGTGTCTCAGTGCTGATTCTACTGCAGCCGGAGCTGTCAGAGTTATGCCCCCTTGCATGGCAATGGGACAGGCCGCAGGAACAGCAGCTGCATTAAGTATAAAAAACAAACATTCCGTACGCGAAACGGATGTAAAGATGTTAAGAGAAATTTTAGTAAAAAACAATGTCGTTCTTTAAATGGAGAGAAAAATGAGCAGTATTTTTAAAACAATTGAACACTCGTGTGATTTTTGTGTAGTCGGAGGCGGTCTTGCCGGTACGATTGCGGCTCTGGCTGCTGCCCGCAACGGAGCGAAAGTTGTGCTCATACAAGACAGACCAATGCTGGGCGGCAACAGTTCTTCTGAAATAAGAATGTGGGTAAGAGGCGCGCGAGGCCCTTACAATAGAGAAACAGGCATTCTTTCTGAATTTGAAGAGGAAAACATTTACAGAAATCCTACTCTTGCTCCCACTTTATGGGATTCTGTTCTTTTTGGTAAAATTAAAGAAAATAAAAACATTACTTTGTTACTGAATACTTCTTGTCTTGATGCGCAGTGCGACGGTAATACAATAAAGAGCGTTACTGCTTGGCAGCTTACTACATATACTTGGCAAAAAGTTACTGCAAAATACTTTGCTGATTGCTCAGGCGACAGTGTGCTGGCGCCTCTTACGGGAGCAAAATATCGCATTGGCCGCGAGGGCAATGACGAATTCAACGAAACAATCGGCCCTAAAGTTGCTGACGAAAAGGTTATGGGCATGAGTATTCTCTTGCAATCAAGAGAAACCGATCATCCTGTTCCGTTTATTCCGCCTGAGTGGGCAAATGTATATGAAAAAGACGAGGCTTTTGCTATTATTCCGTATTTAAAGTCACAACATTCAACTTTCCGCAATCACACGGTAGGCACGAACGGTTGCAATCTCTGGTGGATGGAGCTTGGCGGTTTAGGCCCTGCTATAGAAAATACAGAAGAAACTCGCGATGAACTTATGAAAGTAGCCTTCGGTATATGGGATCATATAAAAAACAGGGAGGATCACGGTTTCGACAACTGGGAATTAGAGTGGATTGGCTTTCTCCCCGGCAAAAGAGAGTCCGTAAGATATATAGGAGAACATGTTCTTACGCAAAACGATATTGCTGCCGGCGGTAATTTCGATGATATTGTAGCCTACGGCGGTTGGCCAATGGACGACCATAATCCTAAAGGATTCTTAGCAAATGGCGAAGATGATGAACCGTCAGGCTTTTACAGAGCACCTTCTCCCTACGGAATACCCTACCGCAGCCTTTTTTCCGGCAATATTGATAACTTGTTTTTTGCCGGACGAAACATCAGCGCAACGCATGCTGCACTTAGCTCTACACGTGTAATGGGTACATGTTCTCTTTTAGGCCAAGCAATGGGTACTGCCGCTGCAATTTGTAATCAAAAAAACATTTTACCTAAACAGCTAAAGGGTGATTTAATTAAAATTCTTCAACAGACCCTTATATACGACGGTGTTTTCATTCCCGGTATAAAAAGGGAAATTCCCGAAAAAACAAAAGCTGCAAATATAAATATTTCAGAGGAAGCAAGAGAAATCCTTCTTAATGGTGTTGAAAGACCAAGAAGTGATGAGGAGCAAAATTCTATAATAATAGGTAAAGGCGATGCTCTAATATTTAATTATGCATCGCCCGTTGAAATTAAAGAATTACGTATTATGTTTGATCCTGATTACAATCGTATGTCGGTTTCACCCAACATCAAGAATCGCGTTTTCGCCCAGAAACTACATACAGGTCTTGACTTTGTACCACTTAAAGTACCTGCCACAATCGTTAAGACTTTTGAAGTCTATGCAGACAACAAACTTGTGTACAGTTCAGACAATAATTACCATGCATTGGCAAGAATCCCTTTAGGCATTTCTGCTTGTGAATTCAGCATAAAATTCATTGACACATGGGGTTCTGAAAGAGTCACACTTTTTGCTTGTGAATTAATTTAGCCTTGTGGCTTCTGCGAATTTTGAGAATCCTGCGCCCCGCAATTAGAACAAAATACATCATTCGGATCCTTGGGTTTACCGCAGAATTGGCAAAATTGCACTTGTGCGTTAACTTTGTCTTTATTTTTATTTTTATTTTTCTTGGCGGTAACTACCCAAATAACTACTACAACTATCGCTATAGCTATAACAGCAATTCCGATGTAGATTAAATATGTATAATCTACAAGCTCCCCACGTTCATTCGCAGCTGCCTTATAAGTATAATCATAGCTGCCGTCGCCGTCTTCATCGACTTTTAATGTAGTTGTTTTTGAATTAGCGGCAACAGTGTCAATTTCTGTTCGTTTATTGATTTTGATATTTGTAAACTTACGCATATCACTGTACTCGCCGTCACTGTCCATAAAGCCGATTATATAAGTCATACGGCCTTTTCCGTTACCTTCTATGTTTATGTCGTATTCCGCACCCTCTTTAAGCCTGAGGATTTTAATTCTGTTATCTGTAGATGTTTTATTCTCCTCTGTATTTTCTTCAAATGTAAGAGTACCAAACTCTGTTCTTTGATTACTTTCTGCATTCTTCGAAGAGAGCTTTTCTCCGTCATATTTTACTGTAACGTCAACAGGACAAGCAATTCTGATGTATATATACTTTGTACCCTTAATCTGGTCTGCTATATCACCGAAGAAGAATACTAATTGTTCTGCATCATCAACCTCATAATGAGCTCCCTCGTTTGCGATTCCCTGCATTAAAGACTGAGCGTCAGCCTTATCATGCAAACTGCTAAAGAATCCCAATGTATAAATATATATATCTTCATCTTTTATATCATCAGCAAATTTTATTAATTCTTCCCCGACTTTACCATTATTGGGAGAACCGTCACTCATTAATACAATTATCTTTTTCTTAGCTTTGCTGTCTTTTAACATATTATAAGCCTCTGTCAAACCGGCCTCAATATTCGTGCCACCGCCTGCATTGATGTTATTTACAGCATTTTTCAGATATTCTTCACTCTTACAAAATTCGGAAATTCTCAACGCACTGTTATCATAAGCAACAACACCTATACTTGCTTCTTCTTTTAATACTGTATTAATGAACTTCTCTGATGCACTCTTTGTTTCTGCCATAGGTGTACCTTCCATACTGCCCGAGGCATCCAAAACCAAAACAATATCTCTTTCCTTTGACCCTGTCATCTGCGGCCATTCAGATTTACCTCCGTCCTTTTCTATGGAATTAATCTTAGCCTGAACACATTTTGCGTATGCCTCAGCACCTTTTTTATTGGGATGCATTGAATATGCACTTATAAAGCCTCCCTCTTCTAAGTCCTCAGCTTGCTTAAAAATCTCAACTTTGTTTATATATGCATCTTTTGAATAAGCCTCATGTCCGTCAAACTCCTCTTCTACGGAAACAAAGCAAATCTTCAACCCTGATGACTTTGCTGAGTTTACGAGCATTTCTATTTCTGCATTAAATCTGCTCACTGAGTCGTTAACGGTGGTGGCAGCATCTTTCGTAAACAACATGCCTTTACCATCTTTATTAAGAAGTTTCGGATATCCTGCTACAATTATCTTTGCTTGAGCGCCGGCAGCATTTGCAATATCCGTGTATGCTTGCTGCAAATTATCGCGAATACCGTCCTCTTTGTAAAAATCATCCCATATAGCATTAAGTTTATCTGAAAGTGAACTTGGATTTAATATTCCTACCGTACTTGCTTTTACCGCTTCGGATATTACATCAGTAAACTTTGCATCATTGCCGCCCAATGTCAGTGTGACATAATCAGCTTTTTCTCCTCCGAGATTCTTAAACACATTAAGTTGAGGGTCTATGTATCTGCTGCCTGAGTAACCATCTGTATCATACTTTTTCTCAAAGCTTTTCTTTAAATGCTTTGTTTCTGCGCCGGAAGTCGCAACAAAAAACCAATTATTACTGTGATTTTCTGACATTGTACCCTCAACACCCGGTAATTTAAGCATACCTGACCAGCTGCTTTTTGAACGGTGTGCCAACCAATCTTGACTTCTCACCTTACTGTAAGCAGATAAATCCTGACCGTAAAATGGTTCTATTCCCTCTCCCGAAGAAAAAGAGTCTCCGAGAGATACCATTATCATATTTTTCTCTTCGTCTGCTTTAACTTTAAAATCTCCCAAAAAAGGCAAAAGCAAGCTAACAAAAACAGCACAGCAAAGAAGAGTGCATATAAACTTCGTTTTCCTTGTTGTTAATATGTTTCTCATAATTTATCAAGCTCCCCATATGTCAATTTATCAAGTGTTTCAGCGTCAATTTTATCAACCTTTTTTACCGTGAGAATATCTGCATTCGGAATATTAACGTAAAACTTATTTGTAGTGCTGTCATAGCTCGTTATTGTATCTTCTTCTGAAAGCATCACTTGTACGCCTGATTCTTTTTGTTCGTTATACGAGAAAGGATTTGCCACGATTTTCCCGTTAATCTCAAACAAAATCCATATATCACCACTACTTGAAATATAATAAGTCTGATACATAGGGTGCTTTGTTGACGAATATTCCGATATCTTTGTCGCCTCTGAATAATCTCCGTCCATGTTGTACTCAGTAGTAATCAAGTTACCATCAAAGCCTCTTTCAGAAAAATTATCGTAAGTTTCTGATTCGGAATGAACATCCTCCGACTCCGTTGCTTTAATCTCCGACTTTAGCGACGTATTATTCTTAAAATACTCATCTGCATCCGGAGGCGTTACCTCATAAGGAGTTTTTAAATCTTCCTCCGTGAATTCTTCTTGTGTTTTTTCATTTTCTTTAACTTCTTCTTTATCATCTTCCTTTAATCCCATTGATACAAAAATATCATTCACAAAAGGAATCTCAATTTTATCAAAATATGTCATTATTCCGATAACTGCAATTGCTAGAACAACAACGGCAGCCGAGATTACAATAATGATAACGGGGATTTTACTCTTTTCACCATTTTTTGACATAAGCAAGCCTCCATAGACAGTTTTCGCCAATAAATTTTAAAAAGAAACACCAATCCTCAAGATCGGTGCTTCTTTTAAACTCTATATACACTTATGATATTAACATATTTCCCGTATAAAAACAACTTTGATTTCACATTTGTTTTTTTACAATTTGGTATTCGTCACCCGACCTAAAGTACGGACATCTTTTATGTTTATATTGCACATACCTAGCCATTTCGTCCTCATCCATATATACTGTACATATATATCCTTCAGCTTCCTCATCAAATTCATAGTACATGCAATTTTCACAATCTATCGTATCAACCATAACTCAAATCACTTTATTTCTTCTACGGAATATCCCTGCGCTTCTATTGTGTTTTTTAATATTTCGTCACTTATCTCTTCTGAAAGTGTTACAACTGCTCTATCCTTTTTGTGGTTTACATCAGCCTCAGCAACACCCGGCAATTCCTCCAAACATTTTTTTACTCTTGCCTCACAATGACCGCACATCATACCTTTGATTTTCATTGTCTTCTTCATTTCATTTACCTCTTTCGCATTATTTTTACCTTTATGAATTCTGACAAAATTAAGCCTTAAAGCGTTACTTACCACGCAAAAGCTGGACAAACTCATAGCCGCCGCGCCAAACATCGGATTTAATTTCCAGCCCAGCAAAAAATACCAAACTCCTGCTGCAAGCGGTATACCAATTATATTATAAATAAATGCCCAGAACAAGTTTTCTCGAATATTTCTTAACGTAGCTTTACTTAATTTTATTGCAGCCGGTACGTCTGACAGTCGGCTTTTGACAAGAACAACATCAGCCGCATCAATGGCAATATCTGTACCTGCGCCTATTGCTATTCCTATATCCGCTCTTGTAAGAGCGGGAGCGTCGTTAATTCCGTCGCCTACCATCACTACTTTGCCTTTTTTCTGCAAAGCACGAATAACCTCATCCTTGTCGCCGGGAAGAACGTCTGCAATTACTTCATCAATACCCACTTGCTTTCCTATAGCTTTTGCAGTTTTCTCGTTATCTCCTGTAAGCAGAACAGTTCGCAAGCCCATATTTTGAAGCTCTTTTACTGCTTCAACGCTGTCTTCTTTTATAACATCTGCTACCGCAATAATTCCCGCAAGTTTTCTGTCTTGGGCAAAAAACAATGGTGTCTTCCCTTCTTCTGCAAGCCCCGTTGCGATGTTTTTCATCTTATTATCAATTTCTGCTTTATCTTCTATAAATTGAAGATTGCCGCCATAAAGCATTGAATTTTTTAACTCAGCTTGCAAACCGCTACCGGGCAAAACTATAAATTCGGAAACTTCGGCCGCCTCAATGCTTTCGTCTTCTGCCTTTTTGCGTATTGCTTCTGCAAGAGGATGTTCACTGTTTTTCTCAAGTGCGGCTGCAAGCGTCAAAAGCTGTACCGCGCTCCACCCTTCCGTCGGTATGATGCTGACAACAGTGGGATTGCCTTCTGTCACGGTACCTGTTTTATCAAGAGCTACTATCTGTGCTTTACCTGCTTGTTCAAGAGCTGTTGCTGTTTTAAAAAGGATTCCGTTTTTTGCTCCCGTCCCCGTGCCTACCATTATAGCCACAGGCGTTGCTAAACCCAGCGCGCACGGGCAGCTTATAACAAGTACGGAAATTGCTCGTGCAATTGCAAATCCAAATGTTTGGCCTATCAAAAGCCATACTATTAAAGTTACTAATGCGATTCCTATTACTATCGGCACAAAAACGCCTGATACTTTGTCTGCAATTTTCGCAATAGGCGCCTTTGTCGCAGAGGCATCACTCACCATTTTTATTATTTGCGAAAGTGTTGTATCCTCACCTACCCCGGTTGCTTCACATTTTAGGAAGCCGGATACATTTATTGTACCTGCGGAAACAGACGCTCCGGCGTCTTTGTCTACAGGAAGACTTTCTCCTGTCAACGCAGATTCATTAACTGCGCTTTGTCCTTCTAAAACTACTCCGTCTACCGGAATTTGTTCTCCCGGTCTGATTAAAAACATATCGCCTTTTTGTACTTCTTCTATTGAAACCTCTATTTCTTTGCCGTTTCGTAAGACTGTTGCTGTTTTTGGTGCAAGCTTCATGAGACTTTCAATGGCACTTGTAGTTTTGCCTTTTGCAGCGGCCTCAAGCATTTTGCCGACCGTTATTAAAGTAAGAATCATTGCCGCCGATTCAAAATAAAGCTCATGCAAATATGACATCGCCAAAGCGTGTTCGCCTGCCATTTGTGCCTCCGACATGGCAAAAACAGCATATACACTATACCCAAACGAGGCAAAAGAACCCATTGCAACGAGTGTGTCCATGTTTGGTGCTTTGTGAATCAAGCCTTTGACCCCGTTTATAAAAAATTTTTGGTTAATTATCATCACGGTTATGGTTAAAAGCATTTGACACAATCCAAGATTTACAGGATTTTCTGCAATAAATGACGGCAACGGAAATCCCCACATTGTATGGCCCATGGAAATATACATTAATACAATAAGTATTACTGCAGAAGTCCACAAACGTATTTTTAGGTTCGGTTTTTTTGTTGTTTTTTCCGATAAAAACTCAGAAGCTCCGTAACCGGCCGCACAAACAGCTTTAATTATATCTTCACTGCCGGCATTGCCTTCTACTTTCATGGAATTAGTCAGCAAATTAACGGAGCAAGTTTCTACGCCTTCCACTGACAAAACAGCTTTTTCTACTCTTGCACTGCACGCAGCGCAGCTCATTCCGGTGACAAAAAACTTTTTCATCTGCTTATTCCCTCATTTCATAAGTTTTTGCATTGTAGATACAAGTTCTTCTATAGTTTCGTCTTTCCCTGCGCGGATATCTTCTGTCACGCATGTGCGTATGTGATTTGCAAGAAGTTCCCTATTAAATGCATTAAGTGCTGCATTTATTGCGCTTACCTGAACAAGTATATCTATGCAGTAAGCATTTTTCTCAACCATACCTTTTATTCCCCTTATTTGGCCTTCTATTCTGTTAAGTCTGTTTATTAATTTTCGATATTCTTCTTCGGAACGTTCTTTCTTTTTGCCGCAGCATTCACATTTGTTATTCATATTTATCTCCCATATTTAAACATCATATACCCCTATAGGGTATTTGATATTATATAATTATTAACCCCTAAGGTCAATCAAATTTATGCAGTCATCAATATAAAAAGCTCCAAGACTCAAACTTACATGAATCTTAGAGCTTTCGGGAACAATCACTTTCTCTCAGTGATTATTATTTCTTTTTCTTCAAATAAACAACCAAAGTTATTACTGCTCCGATAATTATTACTGCAGATATCACAACTGCTATTATTATCCCAACATTACTCTTTTTATTACTTGTATCATTTTTGCCGTCAGACGATGATATATCCGTTGCCTCCGAAGGCGATTCCGTTAATGCCTCAGTGGGATTTACAATAGGCTTTTCCGTCGGAATAATCGTAGGCACTGCAGTTGTGTCTGCCGAAGAGGATTCCGTAGGCGAAACAGTAGGCACTACAGTAGGTGTATTGGTAGGCGTTGCCTTAGGAGTTTTTGAAGGTGCTACGGAAACAGTCGGTGCTTTTGTTGGTGTTGCAGGGCTTTTCGTAGGTGTCGCAACAGGTGTAGGCGTTGCAGGAACGTCCGGTGTTTCGTCATAAACCAAAGCGAGACCGTTCCACACACTGCGTATACTGCCGTCTGAATAACAAGCTCTTTCTACATATTTGCCTGCGTCGTCAATTGTAATCATCGTTGTGGAGCCTCCTCCGTCAAAGAGGAAACAAGTATCATAGCCCATTGCTTTGCAGAAATCATCTATTTGTTTGTTAAAGACAAGACCCTTACGCACACCGTCCGTATCAGCAGTAACCATAGTCATCATAATTGTGCCATCGCTTTTGTAACCGATAATATTTGTTGGATAGTTATCAGCAGAACCACCTAAAAGTTCATTGTTTATTTTGCCGTCTTTCATTACCAAACATTGACCGCCTATTGCTTCTTCGCAATTCTCCCAATATGCTCTATCCTCTGTGCACTTTATATCACTTGAGATTGTTACTTTATCTCCCATGCTAAATTTTCCTTGCAAATTTGATATTTGAGAGCCTCTTGCTGTCAAAATCAGGATATTATCATCTAATCCTGCACGTTTAGTAGTTCCTGCCTTATATATATTTGTTACAGTTCCTGTAATTTTTTGATTATTGTATAACTTATTTGTTGTATCAGCCTTAATTACCACTTCATATGCATCTGTGCTTACGTAGTTTGAATCATTCAATCTGTTGTTATATAGATTAAGAGAGTTATTTACAGGTGCTCGGTTAAATCCTGTAGGTGTGATTATTTTTCCTGTTGTATCATTTTTAACTTTAACATCTACAGTAGGCTTTCCTATTGTAACTTTGTTATCTGTTGTAATACATAGTGTGAAATAGTCAGCTCCTTGCTCTATTGAGGGCATTTGACTGCACCAAATTTCGGTATCTATAACAACAGGGCTAAATGTTACTCTGTAGTTTGCAGAAACGCTTGCTCCAAGACTGTTTACCCATGACATCCAATCTCCGTTTACTGCCGCAAGAATCTTCTTGTCATCTTCTTTGTATTTGTTAACTTCTTCTGTGAGAGGTCGGGCATTTTTAGTATATGTGCCGCAGTTGATTACTTCAAATGTCAAATTTGGATTTTTTTCCAAATTTGCTTCTACAATATTTATTATTTTGTTTGCGCCCCAACCTGCGGAACCTCCGCTTCCTAAATGTACTCTTGTATATACTGCTCCTGTATCTTTGCCGTTAAGCTTTATGTTAGTTGTTACATTTGAATCTTCTCCGACGAAAGAAAAGCGAGCAGCCCTTACGGGTGATTCACTGTTTTGCCAAAAAGCGCCTACAGCTAATACAATAACAAAAATAACCGCAAGTATTTTTACCGCATGACAATTTTTACTGTTATTCGACATTATTTTCAACTCCTGAGTTGTATTTATATTATGTGTTTATTTTAATGTATTTTGTTTTTATAGTCAATTTTTATGTTTATTAAAATGATATAAAAAGAACGCAAAAAATTTTAGTGAAAATACGATTTTTATATTGACAAAGAAAAATGCAGTGGTATAATATAAAAGCTCGTTTGAGATGCGAGTGAAACAAATTTATATCCGACGCGGGGTGGAGCAGTTGGTAGCTCGTCGGGCTCATAACCCGAAGGTCGTTGGTTCAAGTCCTTCCCCCGCAACCAA
>JAFZEI010000116.1 GCA_017560765.1 Clostridia bacterium
CAAATTGTTTAAATATCTTAAACCAGAGTTGGGAAGATTGGTTCTTTGCTTATTTTTATCTTTCTTTACAACAACGGCTGCTCTGTTGCCGCCTTATTTAACAAAAATATTGGTAGATGATGTATTGCCAAATAAAAACAGGGGAAAGTTGTCATTAATTGTAGCTGTTTTGCTAACAAGTTATATTATTTTTGCTGTAGTAAGCGTTATACGCAATTATATACTTCGTATAAGCGGAGATAAAATTGTGGCTAACATACGTAATGACGTGTATTGCAAAGCGCAGTTTTTGCCTATGAAATTTTATGATAAAACATCTACAGGTTCTGTAATTAACAGAATTTCCGGAGACACGGCAACACTCCAGGCATTTATGCTTCGCGTTACACAAGAGGCTGTGGCTCAGTTTGTGCTGTTAATTGGAATTATTGTTCTAATGTTTTCTATGAATTGGAAACTTTCTTTGCTGGCATTGGTTCCGGTGCCTCTTATCGTGGCGGGTTCAAGAATTTTCCGAAAAAAGATAATGCCCTTTTACAGAAGAATTTGGCGAAAATGGGCGGCAGTAACATCTGTACTTACAGATACCATTCCGTGCATAAAAGTCGTTAAGTCTTTTGCCGGAGAAAAAAAGACAGTGAAAAGATTTGAAAAGTATAATGATGAGTGGTTAAAGGTAGAAAAAGAATCGTCTAAAATAGTTACTTTGTTTCCTCTTACCGTTTCATTTTTTATAAATTGCGGCACATTGTTTCTGTGGGCGGTTGGCGGAACTTGGGTTATTAAAGGTCAAGATTCTGCAATTTCTGCCGGTCTGCTTGTATCGTTCCTTTCGTATGCAACAACTTTTTACAATCCGGTGAATTTTTTTGCCGGCCTAAGTGATGCTTACAATCAAGCTTTGTCAGCAGCTGAAAGAATTTTCGATATACTTGATGCAGAGCCGGAAGCTGATTTTTATCAGGATAATAGGCCGATGTTACAAGGAAAGATAGAATTCCGTAATGTAAATTTTTCTTTTGACAGAACAAAAAAGGTTTTATCTGATATTAACCTTACTATAGAGCAGGGAGATATTGTGGGAATTGTTGGAACTACCGGCTCCGGAAAATCCACACTTATAAATATTCTTATGCGTTTTTATGATAATTACGAAGGCGAGATATTGGTAGACGGACATAATGTTAAAGAATTGAGTTTGGAATATTATCGCTCGAAAATAGGTTATGTGCAGCAAGAACCTATGATGTTTAGTGATACCATATATAATAATATTGCATACGGACAGCCTGATGCTCATGTAGAGGAAGTTATTCATGCGGCGGACATTGCAAATGCTCATGAATTTATTGCCAGACAACCTGACGGATATGACTCTATGCTGGGTGAAAGGGGAATCGGCCTTTCCGGAGGAGAAAGACAGAGAATTTCTATTGCCAGAGCAGTATTAAAAAATCCTGCTTTGTTGATATTTGATGAAGCTACAGCCTCTGTTGACTCAGAAACGGAAAACCTAATACAAGAGGCGATTGAAAGACTTATAAAAGGGCGTACCACCTTAATGATAGCACACCGTCTTTCTACTTTGAGAAAGGCAAATAAAATTATCGTTGTTGATCAAGGACGAATAATTGAAAACGGTACACATGAAGAGCTTATGGCACTTAAGGGTAAATATTATAAGCTGGTGGAAATACAGTCTATGTCTGAAAAAATCAGACAATCAAAAGAAGTGGAGAACTTTGATTAAGGCGGTGAAGTAAAAATGGCAAGATTGTATATTGATGGAGACGAGGTTCGCATCACAAGAAGAGATTTATGTACTGTTGATGTAGAATTTTACGGGGGAAAAACAATTGAAAATTTAGAGCCGCGAAGGCTTTTTCCCGTAAGCGGATTGTCAAAATATATTACGTTAATTGATGAAAAAGGAAAAGAACAAGCTATAATCAGAAATGTTGATACGCTTATGAGCGAATCTAAAAAAGTGATAGAAGCTTGTTTGCGGGAATATTATCTGATACCAAGGATAACACGGATTTTGGAGGTTACAGATAAATTTGGCTTGCTTAAATGGGCGGTAGAGACGGACAGGGGCAATCAAACTTTTGAAATACGCAATAGGCACAGTGATATAAAATTGCTTTATGACGGACGTGTGTTGGTAAGGGATACAAGTGATAACAGGTATGAAATACCGAATTACAAGCAGCTTGATAAGCATAGCTTGATGCTTTTAAGCTCAGAATTATAATTATTTGGAGGATGTATATGAAACTTGTTTTGGCAATTGTAAATAATGATGACAGTGCGGTAGCTGCTACAGCTCTTACACAGGAGGGCTTTTTTGTAACAAAACTTTCTACAACAGGCGGTTTCTTAATGGTCGGCAACACTACTCTTTTAATCGGAACAGAGGATGATAATGTAGCAAGAATAAAAGAGTTGCTTCAAAAATATTGCTCAACGCGCAAGCAGATAGCAATGTCTACAAATTCCTTCGGAAAAGGGCTGCACAGGGATGGTTTGGGTGATGAAGTTACAGTGGGAGGAGCCACATTCTTTGTTCTCAATGTAGAAGAGTTTGATAAACTTTGACATATAAGCGTTTGCGGTGATATAATTCACAGAAACAACAGAAATAAATTTTTAATATAATAGGAGATTGATTAATTATGCTAACTGACAAATGGAAAAAATTACAAAATGGCAGCGATATAAGAGGTGTTGCTCTTGAGGGTATTGAGGGTCAACACGTTAATCTTACACCTGAAATTGCAGGACAGATTGCATGTGCTTTTGGCGAATGGCTCAAAGAAAAAACAGGAAAGAATTATGATGAGCTTACAGTTGCAATAGGAAATGACTCAAGACTTTCCGGAGCAGATCTTAATGCGGCAGTTGCAGGCGGACTTTCAAATCTTGGTATTACAGTAATTAACTGCAATCTTGCTTCTACACCTGCTATGTTTATGACAAC
>JAFZEI010000117.1 GCA_017560765.1 Clostridia bacterium
TGGGATGGAAATAATACTGTTGCATATATTGGTGTGGGTTCATTTAATACATCAGGATATTTCTCAACATGGAACCACATTGCCAATTCTACAATTTCTAACATATCAATAAAAGGCGCAAATTGATTTTTAGAATAATAATAGTCTGAGAACTCTGAGATTCATGATGATATGAGTCTCAGAGTTTTTTTGTTGACTTATAGGTGGATATGATATAAAATTGCTGTAATTATAGTGCTTTTTTAATAAATCTACGCTGAAATTTAAAAAAAGGAGTCTTTTTATGAAACAAGGAACGAAATTTCTTTCGCTGTTACTTGTTTTTGTGATGGTATTCGGTATGTTGCCTTCGGTTAATGCGCTATTGGCAGCAGAACTGAGTTCATACACGGGAGTAACATCTTTTGCAGATGGGAAACAAAATCTTATCATTGACACATCGTCAAGAGGAATAACATATACGTATAAGGACGAATATGTTTCTATCAAAACAACAGATGCAAATGACCCGTATTTCACTGTAAATGTTGTGGACGCAAGTTTGAGCGGTAAGATTATGGCTATAAAATACAGAGGTACTGTCGGTACTTCAATCAGTAACCCGTGGCTTTATCCCGATACAACAGCAGGCGGCTGGGGACCTGCCGCAGGAGGCGTTTTGGCATCAAGCAAAATGACATGTGATGGTGTGTGGAATCTTACCACATATAATATCTCAAAGGAATTGATGGGTTCGTCAACCAGTTCCGTCGGCACATCAACACAGCTTAATGCTACAATTACATCAATGAGAATAGGTGCCGCATCAGTTGCCGGCAAAACGGTAGATGTGGCATATATTGGAATATTTGACAGTGTAGCACAAGCACAAGAATATGATGACTTGTTCTGTAAGGTTTATACAGATGTACAATCAGGCAGAACAGACGTTGTTCCTCATGGTTTACACTATGTGCCGATAATGTCATACGATTTTCAAGAGTCGGCAGTAACTAACGGACTTGCACTCGTAGGCAGCACAACGAATATTAATGCTGAATTCAATGTAAAAAAAGGTACGGGAGCTTCCGCTTATGTAGTAGATGGTACAAATAAATACCTTAAATTACAATATGACAGTATACAAGTTAATAAGTTATTTAATCACGGATGTGCTTATGCATTTTCTGCAGATGTAAAACCAGAAGATGCGGCAGGCCACTTTGCAGGCTTCGTATTTAATTACGGCTATGAGAAAGACTGGGTAGAGAATAAATTCTATGAGTCAAACAAGTTGGACGGAGAGAATTCCGTAGGTAGGAGCGGTATAAGCGTAAATATACATCCTGCTATGATAGAAGTATGTGTAATGACATACAATGCAAGCTCAAGTACACTTTCTCAAATAAAATATACACATACTCTCGGTGAATATATTAACGGTGCTTTCCATAAGTTTTCAGCAATGGATGATGGCAGCGGCAACATTCGCTTCGCTCTTGACGGAGATGTATTTGCGTATGTAACGTACGAAAATCCGGGACTTCTTCCAAGCTCGTCAACAGAATATAACGAGCGCTATTACAGAACAGCAACAATATATGATGCAAACGGCACACAAAAAGCAACAACTTCTGATGCGCTTGTATCGTATGTAAAATCAATGGCAATCGGTTCTCGTTACAGAGCGTTAAATATAGATAATGTATATTTAGGTTATTCAGGTGCTACGGAGCCATCAATTGCGCTTAATACAACGGTAGTAAAAGAAACAGAAAGTTTAACAGCAACTGTTAAATACGGCGAGTATGTATTAACTGACTTGTATTTAAATATCTACAATGAGGGAGATAAATGCGGTTCCGGTATGGGAACGGTTAAACCTTTGCATAGTATTAAATTAACAAGTCAAAAAACAGTAACATTGCCAAAGCTTTCGGCAGGTAACTATTATGCAGTAATAATCAACAGTAAAACTGAAATATATGGCGGTAAGGCTTCCTTTACGGTAACTGATGTTGCTAAAACATCAAATATATACGTTGGTGATGCAGAAACTGATATCGGCGGTACTGTAAAGGTTCCTGTAGTATTGGGAAGTAATCCCGGTATTAAAGATTTGACAGTAAA
>JAFZEI010000118.1 GCA_017560765.1 Clostridia bacterium
GCCTACTATAGAGAATGAACAGCTTGTTAAAAATCTCATGGCTGAGGCACAAAAAGTTACTGACTATATGAGAGCTAACAAATTTGTATATGGCGATGCAAAAATTAACCCTGCATATAATTGGGGTGCATTGGATGCATCAAAGGCAATTAATCCTTCTGAGAAAATTGTAAGCTGTGATAGACTTGTTGACTGGATTCTTTACAGAGTAGGTTTTACTGACCAGATGTATACACAGGGTATGACGGTTGGTAACCTTGACGAGTGGTGCGAAGAATATGGTTTCAAGAAGATTACAAATGTTAATTCCCTTCAGGCAGGTGATATTGTATTTGTTAATCCTCATCCGGACGGTTGGGCAAGACATGTATTTATGTGTGCAAGCAGTAAAGGTTCTGATGGTAAGTGGCTTAGATATGATGCCGGCAGCGATGCCAGAATAACGGGTACAACAGGTACAGAGGTTACACGCGGCAAACAGCCTTTTAGAGAGGGCATAAGCCAGTTTATGTATGCATACAGACCTTGCGTAGACAAAATGCCTACAACAAATGCTTCTATTTACAATAAGCCTTCTACTACGGCAGCAGTTCCTAAATCCGGCGCAACAGAAGTATTTAATAATTCAGGCAAGACATGGGATGGCGGCGCATCCTTGTATGGATTTAATTACAAGTATGAGCCCGGTAAAGGTTACAATCAATATGAATTACATTTGACTTTGCAGTCTGCTCCTTCTACGAGCGATAAAAGCTATTGGAACTCATGTTATGTTGGTGCAAGAATTCCCAATATGAGCTCTGATCCGACAAGTAAAGGCGGTGTATGGGTTGCGTTTACCGGAACAAAGGCTACTGTTTATTTTGGAACGGGTAGTCCTTGGAATGTAAGCGATATCAGTGTTTCGTTACCGGCTGATGTTTCTACTGCACAGAAAATCATTGTTGTTGATAATGGCGATATGATTAAGTATTATCATGTTTCATCAAGCAACACCAGAAAATTGATTTTAACGGTGACAGTGGATTCGGTGAACGATAAGGTAGTTGTTTGGGATGGAAATAATACTGTTGCATATATTGGTGTGGGTTCATTTAATACATCAGGATATTTCTCAACATGGAACCACATTGCCAAATCTACAATTTCTAACATATCAATAAAAGGCGCGAATTGATTTTTAGAATAATAATAGTCTGAGAACTCTGAGATTCATGATTATATGAGTCTCAGAGTTTTTTTGTTGACTTATAGGTGGATATGATATAGAATTGCTTTAATTATAATGCTTTTTTAGTAAATCTAAGCTAAAATTTAAAAAAGGAGTCTTTTTTATGAAACGAGGAACGAAATTTCTTTCGCTGTTACTTGTTTTTGTGATGGTATTTAGTATGTTGCCTTCGACTAATGTGTTACTGGCAGCAGAACTGAATTCATACACGGGAGTAACATCTTTTGCAGAAGGAAAACAAAATCTTATTATTGACACATCGTCATCGGGTATTACATATACTTATAATAAAGAATATGTAACGATAACAACTACCAATGCATCTGATCCGTATTTTACCGTTAATCTTGTTGATGCAAGTATGAAGGACCAGGTTATGGCTATTAAATACAAGGGTACTGCAGGTACATCAATTGCAAATGCGTGGTTATATCCGGATTCGACTGCAGGTGGATGGGGTCCATCGGCAGCAGGATTATTTTCTTCGTCAAAAATGGTATGTGATGGTTTGTGGAATCTTACAACATACACTGTATCTGACGAATTAATGGGAGCTAATCACACTTCTGTTGGTACGTCAACACAACGTAATGCAACAATTACTTCTATGAGAGTTGGTGCAAACGCTACATTAAATAAAACAATAAGCATTGCATATATCGGATTTTTTGATAGTATTGCACAAGCAAAAGAGTATGATGCACTTTTTTGCAGTGTATATAATGATGTTGCTCCAAGCAGAATAGATATTATTCCTCACGGTTTACATTTTGTACCTGTAATTTCTTATGATTTTCAAGAAGCTGCTGTAACAAACGGCCTTTCACTTGTGGGTAGTAATACAAATCTAAATTCAGAGATTTTAGTTGGTCGCGGCACGGGAGAATCGAAATTTGTTGTAGAAGGTTCAAATAAGTACTTGAGGCTTAAATATGACAGTATTCAAGTAAACAAACACTTCTATAATAATGCGGCATTTTCTTTCTCAGCAGATGTTAAACCGGATGAAACAGCCGGTCATTTTGCCGGATTTATATTTAACTACGGATATGAACACGACTTTACTTTAAATAAATTCTATGAGACTAATGGACTTGATGGCGAAAATTCTGTTGGTAACAGTGGTGTCAGTGTAAATATTTATCCCACGCAGATTGAGTTATGTGTGATGACTTATGATGAAATCAGCAGAAAACTTTCTCAAATAAAGTATACACATACATTAGAAAAAAACATTGGCGATGCATTTCATAAATTTAAGGTTGTTGATGACGCTAACGGCCGCATGAGATTTATGATTGACGGAGAAGTATTTGCTTATATTGAGTATTCTAACCCACGTCAATTGTCTGCATCTGTAATAGATTATAATGAGCGTTATTACAGAAACGCAACAATTTTTGACGGAGAAGGTATAGAAAGAGTCAGCACAGATAAAGCAATGATTTCCTATGTTAAGTCTATGGCAATTGGTTCAAGATACAGAGCAATTTGTTTAGACAATATTTATATAAGTAATGTGGGTTCAGCTGATCCTTCATTTTCTTTAAGCTCTAATACCGTAACCGAAAATGATATTATTACTGCAAATATTAATTACGGAGATAAAATTTACAGTAAAGACTTATCTATTGCAATATATAACAAGGGCGATTCATA
>JAFZEI010000119.1 GCA_017560765.1 Clostridia bacterium
AATGTACTCCACCGTAAGCTCCAATGCTTTCTTTATACCCTTTGCCTTTGTAAGCACTGTTACATATCCGTCTCTGTTGCAATCTCCCATAGGTTTAACACCTGCGAAACTGCCCATAATGGCTTTACCTGTGGAAATACGACCTCTCCTTGCAACAAACATAAGGTCATCTATTGGACCCATTTGGTGAATTTTATTTTTGTTCGCCTCAAGCCATTCTATAATTTCATTAAAGCTCTTGCCTGCTTTTCGCAACTCTGCCGCCTTGCAAACAAGCATTCCGAAGCCACCCGACGTTCTATATGAGTCAAAAGCGTAGATTTCACTGTCCGGATAATCCTTTTTTATTCTCTCGCAAGCAGTATGTGCGCTGTTAAATGTAGAACTTACCTTCGATGACACCGACATACTGAGCACTTTGCAGCCTTCTTTAATATGCTTCTCGAATATAACATAATATTCATCTGGACTTAACGGCGATGTTGATATTTTTACTTTCGTTCCCGAAAGATCTTTATAAAAACTCTCTCTGTCAATATTTGTCCAATCAAGAGTTGACATTATTTCTCTGCCGTCACTAAAATGAACGTGTCCTTGAATATAGTGTTCGATGCCGAAATATTGTCTTAATTCCGGCGAAAGGTCACAATTTATATCTGCCAAAATAATAATTTTTTCCACACTTCTCACCCCGTAAGAAATTTAAAGTACACCTTTGAATTTTATCATACACGTTTTTACAAATCAACCCCGCATGACAGTATCCGAATAACCTCGTATTTACGATTTAAGAGATAATGTTTTTAGCACAAGCTCTAAAAAACTCTTTCTGTAACCTTTTAAATCATCTCCAATATATTTTTCCGAGAAATCTGCAATTTCTTTTGCTGTTGTATTACCGATAAAATCAGAATTTCTAAGCAGCTCCGCATAAGCCGCAACCGAGCACGCAAAATTAAAATCATTTTCCAATGCAATATTATCAGTAGGTGTATTAATTACAGATACTTTTAATTCTTTTTGCTCCCCTGTTTCAACGCTTTTATATCGTATACATACTTTAAGAAGTTCTTCATCTGTTATTGCAACCTCTCCGTCTTCCAATACTAACTCAACAAGAACAACAATATCTGTACCTGCACCAATCTCACCTGCATCTTTATTTTCGTCACCAAACTCTTCTGAGGACATCAATCTGTTCTCATAGCCAACAAGACGAAATTCCTTTACATACTCCTTGTTAAATTCCAATTGTGCCTTAACGTCTTTTGCTGCAACAAACATATTGGCTCCCATTTCTTCAACGAGAACCTTCTCTGCTGTCATAAGCGTATCAATGTAAGAGTAGTTGCCGTTTCCGTTGGCAGCAAGCGTCTCCATTATATCATCGCGCAAATTACCCGTACCAAAGCCCAGCACGCTAAGATAAACACCTTCGTTTCGCTTTTCTGATATGAAAGTTTTCAATGCCTCTGTGTCGGAAATGCCTACGTTAAAATCTCCGTCTGTTGCCAAAATCACCCTGTTATTCATATCTGCTCTGAAATTTTTCTTTGCAAGCTCATAAGCAGTCTGTATTCCATTTGCTCCTGCAGTAGAGCCGGAGGCTTCTAAAGAATGAATTACACTTAATATTTTTTCTTTATCGCCACCGTTTGCACTGTCAAGCAGAACTTTAGAAGTATCTCCATAAGACACAATACTTACAGTATCCTTATCAGAAAGATTTTCAACCAATAGCGAAAACGCCTGCTGAAGTAAAGGTAATTTATCATACGACATCATAGAACCTGAAACATCAATCAAAAAGGTCAAATTACTCGGTGGCAAATCGTCCACATCAATATCAGCCGTTTTTACTCTTATATATGCCATATACTTATTTTCTGCAAAAGGTGACTTATCTACATACGTTGTTACTCCAAAAGGATGCTCGCCGCCGATTTCCGTATCTGCGTCATAATCAAAATAATTGATAAGTTCCTCTGTTCTGACACTATTTACAGGTGGCAATAATCCCTTATCTATATATCTTGAAACGTTTGTATAAGCGGCAGTATCCACTTTAAGGGAAAAAGACAGCAAATCAGCATGCTCGTTAAGTACGAATTGATTTTGCTTTATCTCTGTATACTGCTCGCTGACCTTGAGGTTTTCTTGTTTTGCACAAGAAGCCAAAGCCAAGCACAAGCAAACTGCCATAATTATACATATATAACGATTATTTCTTTTAACAATTCTCAACATGCAAAACTTCCTTTCTTTGCAAAATCACAAATCAAATCTCAAAGAATCATCTATTGCCTTTAACGTATCAAAATTATATTTACACGAAATTTCCACCAAAGTATCGTCAAACTCGTATGCCATTAATTGATATCCGTAATCAGACTTAACATAAACAAGCTTATCGTTGTATACGTCCGCGTGCATTCCGTCGCGGTAATTCTCTGCGCCCGAACTTAATGTTAAAACAACATCGTCACCCAAATCGTCAGAAATATAATAAATTACCTTGCCGCTATCTTCTTTTGTTTCCTTTACAGTAAAACGCGAGCCGACCAAAGATATATTCGGTGCCTCCCACTTTACTGTTTCTTCTTCAACCAAAGAAGATTTATCTGATGTAACGTATCCTCTTTTTATAATACTTCCGATAGTTGCCATCACAACAAAAGACAATACACAAACTACCAGCACTGCAGCTGCAATCAATGCATATTTAGCCACTTTTACGGAATTTTTCTTCTTCGCTCTGCCTAAGTCCGGCATTTCAGGCTGTTTTAAGGCTTGTACTTCTTCGGAAAGAGCCTCTTTTTCCAGCGTTTCCCCATAAATACTTACATATCTTTTGGCAATAATTTTAAATTCTGAATTGTCAAAATCACGTTTTCCACTCATGTTATGACCTCTCTTCCTTCAAAATTCTCTCAGAAAGCTGTTTTTTGGCTCTGTGAAGTCTGACTGCAGCCAAATTCGAGGTAATATTAAGAGTTTTTCCTATTTCCTTAAGACTCATGTCATAGGCAAAAAACATCAAAAAAACCTGCTTTAAATCCTCCGGCAAACCATCCACAACTGACAAAATCTCTTCTGCGCTAAGCTTTGCCACAATATTATCCTCCATATTTTCACTCTCCGGTATATCCGGACTCTCCTCGAAAGGTAAAATCTCTGTAGATTTTTGTTTTTGAAGCATTGTTAAAGCTACATTCTTAACAACAGTCACAACAAAAGAAGCCGTTCTCGCCGACGGCACTTCATCATCCAATTTATGTAAATTTTTGAAAATCCGAATAAATGCTTCACTAACAGCATCCTCGGCGATATCATAATCTCTTAATATTTCATAAGCTTTACTGTACATTAGTTTGCCATACTGCATGTAAATTTTTTCAAATTTACTGTAGCCCTCAACATCATTATCATCAAAAACAAACAGCGAGCCCGCAACATATATAATCAAGCAATTCCCTCCCATTAAGTCCTGCCTATATATTACAACCT
>JAFZEI010000120.1 GCA_017560765.1 Clostridia bacterium
AATGCCTTTATTATAATTAACAAAGGTATAGCTGTTAATGTTGCTTTTATTTCAAAAATAGAAAACAGTATTTATACAATGTGTGACGGTGCAGAATTTAAAGGCAGGTCGCGCACACCCGGCCAACATAAGAAGAATACTGAAAAACTCATCCAAAATACCATTTCTTCCAAAAGTCTCTCAGAAAGAATTCCCGAGCTGTTTTCCGTAATGGACAAATCACCCATCGCTTTTGCCGTTATCGAACTCCTCTTTAACGAAGATGGCCATGGTGTCGATTTTGTTTTCCGCTACTGCAACGACTCGATGCTTCTCCTCGAAGGACGTACTTCTGAAGAAATACTAAATAAATCTTTTTACGAAGTTTTTAAAGACAGCAACCGCAAATGGCTTGTCAGCTATGCTGACGTTGCTCTCAACGGTACCAAGAAGGTTATTTCCTACTATGTCGGACAAACAAACCGTAAAATCCTCGCCTATTGTTATCAACCGTTTGAGGGTTTTTGCGCATGCTCATTAATAGAAGTTGATTCTATTGTCAAAGAAAATGAAATTCTGTGATCAGAACAACAATTTTTACACCTTTATATATCTTTGATTTCTGCTGTTTGGCTTATCAGGAATTGTCATGCGAATGAGATTCATATATGTTGCCGGTCGCAAATAATTTCTAAGGAAACCTTCTTTAGATTTTAATCCCAGTTTTTCCATAAGCGCTTTACTTGTATAAGGGATATTATATTCCATAGCATCAAGCAACCTCTTGACGCATTCCGAAAGTTGTTCATTATCCTCACTGATCTGAACAGAAACATCATCCAGAATCTTATCAATTTGCGATAACATAAACTCAATAAAAAATGTAGATGCACCATCCACATGACATTTGGCAATTGCATCGTAATATTCGTCCTGAAACTTCTCAATCCGGCTTTCAATTGGAATATATTCAAATACCGATTTCCATTTAGAAAGAATAGCAGTGTGCCATAATCTCGCCATTCTTCCATTACCGTCAGAGAACGGATGAATAAAGACAAATTCATAATGAAATACACTACTCAAAATAAGAGGATGAATACTATCTTGAGCTTCTTTCATCCAGTCAAAAAGGTCTTCCATTAATTGAGAAACGAATCGTGCCGGCGGTGCCATAAAAATGCACCGGTCGCCGTTAAAGACCCCCTCCTCACCTCGGCGGAAGTCACCGGATTCTTTCACAACATATTTAGTCATTATGCCATGGAATTTTTTTAAATCTTGTATGCTGTATGGATTAATCTCAAAAAATTTCTCATAAGCTGCATAAGCATTTTTTACTTCTTGAATTTCCTTTTGTTCACCAAGAACAGTTTTTCCATTGATTACATCTCTAACTTGTCCCAAGGAAAGTGAATTGGCTTCAATCTTCAAAGAAGAGTGAATAGATCTAATGCGATTGTTTTTTCTTAGGTACAGTTTAGATTCCAAATTACCGGTTGCTGTAATACGTCCTATTTTTTCTGAAATAGAAGACACATACGATAATATCTCGTTTGTTATCGCAAAAGGTGGTTTATAATTTTCCATGATAGCTCCTCCGAGTACTTGCGTATTATCTTACGCATTTTCTTTCTCAATTATACAATAACTTGATTTTTTTTCAATATAAATATAATCAGCATTGTTAGCAAAATATTGAAAATTTCATGTTTTCATGCTATAATGATAAAAAATGTTCGGAGCTGATTCAATGAAATATATTATAATTCCCGATACGGCTATATGGTCGGTCAATCGTGGCAAACAGGAAAATGAATCAAGCAATATTATTTATCGCGATAAAAGCGGTAGAGGACACTACATTGATTTTGATGTATGTGCAACCAATTTCAAAGCAGAACACGGAATATCGTCGGGCAACTGCATAGGCGAACGGAAAATGGATGAATACTATTTTGTTTTCTACACAAGCGGCATCAAAACAAAAATAGTATTTAAGAAAATGTATGTAGGAAACTTATTCCGTTATCACCGATTAAGTGGCTCAAAAGCAACTCGTTTTCTCGCATTGCAAAATCTTATTAAAGAAACAAGATACACCACCTATGACTTATCATAAAGGGGAGAAAATATGGACTACATTTTACCCGAAGAACAATTAATTGAATATGCAAAGCCATACCTAAAAGCAAAGGGCTTTAAGAAAAAGAACAAGCGATGGACGAAAGATATCGGAGAATTTACCCTTTGTTTTTATATTCAAGGCAGTTGTTACTCAAAAGAAAATTATTATATCCGACCTGGTGTTTTTGTTAATTCATTATTGCCCACAGAGTTGGTTTATGGCCATTGGATGACACAGATTGAACAAACCACCCCCGAAAAAGTGTTGTGCGATTTTGAGCAATGGTGTGAAGAATGGACTAACAAGGCTTTAATCAAGGAACGTTTACTTGCCTTTATGGAATGGGAAGAACGAAACCCATTGGAAAAACGGAGAGCAAAACTCGTTGATTATAATGCCGACCCCGTTCCTGCAGAGGAGTTTTTTATGGTTAATTTGAATGTCAAGCAATTTATTTTAGATAATTTTTAATGGAGGGACACATGGAAGATATTTTAGAGTTTATTCTTTCTATACTGTTTATGCCATTTGAATCTAAATACGATAACCTAAAGATTAAAATCAATAGAATACCGAACAAGGCACTAAAAATATTTTTGAAAGTGTTGCTTGTGCTGATTCCGTTTGCATTGATATTTGGGCTATATTGCTTGTGCAGTTACATATTTAGAGGATATTGGATATAACAAAAGAGCTATGACTTTTCGTGTGTCATAGCCCTTTAAGATAACTTGCACCAAGTTTGCACCAAGACAGATTTTACGGCAAAAAGAAAACCCCGAAAACCGTGATGGTTTCGGGGTTTTTGAATACTCTTTGAAATAACAAATTATCTCTTTGAGAACTGTGGTGCTCTTCTTGCTTTCTTGAGACCGGGTTTCTTTCTTTCTTTCATTCTCGGGTCACGTGTCAAGAAGCCTGCTGCCTTTAATGCAGGACGAAGATTCTCATCATATTCAAGGAGAGCTCTTGCAATACCGTGACGGATAGCGCCTGCTTGGCCTGTAAAACCACCGCCTGTTACTTTACATTTAACATCAAGCTTGCTGTCTGTTCCTGTAATAGCCAAAGGCTGACGAACGATAAGCTTAAGTGTCTCTAAACCAAAATACTCATCAATACCTTTACCGTTGATAGTTACAGCACCTGTACCGGGAACTAATTCAACACGAGCAACTGATTTCTTTCTTCTACCTGTAGCGAAATACTGATCTGCCATTGTCATTTGCCTCCTTTATTAAAACTCATAAACTTCGGGTTTCTGTGCCTGATTCACATGCTCAGCTCCGGCATAAACCTTAAGCTTTTTAATCATAGCTCTTCCCAAAGCGTTCTTAGGAAGCATACCCTTTACAGCGATTTCAACAGGATCTGTGGGGTGTTTCTTAACAAGATCCTTATAAGGAACTTCTTTAAGGCCTCCGGGATATCCTGTGTGATGACGATAAAGTTTGTCTGTATACTTCTTACCTGTCAACTCAACCTTTGCAGCATTGATAACGATAACAAAGTCGCCCATGTCGCAGTTAGGTGTGTATGTGGGTTTATGTTTACCCATGAGGATTTTGGAAACTTCTGTTGCAAGTCTTCCCAATGTTTTTCCCTCTGCATCAATGATATACCATTTCTTATTAGCTGTATCCATTGCTGCACCGTTAGGTACATATGTCTTCATAGTATTATAACCTCCTTAGATATACAAGCCCGTTCTGCGGGCAACTTGGCCATATTACACGATTTTTTATGCCCTGTCAAGCCTAAAATCGATTAAAATTGAAATATATCTCTCATTTTCTCACTTTTCATTTCATTTTTTATTTTAACCTTTTTTAAGTGTTTTGCTTGTGCATACCATTGAAGTGGTACACTAAAAGTGGGCACACTGGTAGACACCTGACAAAAATTTTTACTGCACAAAAATCAAATATATGATATACTATCTAAGTATATATATTTTCACTAAATTTGCAGGAGGAACAAGCTAAAATGTACAGAATAGGAATAGATTTAGGCGGTACAAATATTTCCGCCGGACTTGTAAGCGATGAGGGCAAATTATTATACAAATCCTCAATACCTACGACGGGAGCTTCCGACAAGCAGCTCACAGAATTAATGGCAAAGTTTTGCTTGCAAATAGCAAAGAAGTGTGACATTTCCGTAAACCAAATCAAATCTATCGGAATAGGTTGTCCCGGTGTTTGTGATGACGAGAACGGAGTTTTACTTTACACGGTAAACCTACCTTTCCGCAACACTCCTATAGCCGAGATTTTTTCAAAATTTATAGACGCGCCTGTTCACCTTGCCAATGACGCTAACTGCGCTGCTTTGGGAGAAGTTGTTGCCGGAGGCGCAAAAGGCTACAAAACATCAGTAACGCTTACTTTAGGTACAGGTATCGGTGGCGGTATAATTATCGACAATAAAATATACACCGGATTTAATCACGCAGCCGGCGAAGTAGGTCATATTACAATACATGCCAACGGAGAGCCTTGCGGCTGTGGCAGAAAAGGCTGCTTTGAAGCATACGCATCCGCCTCTGCACTTATTCGTGAATCAAGACGCGCTTTCAAGAAGCATCCCGAGTCCTTGATTACACAACTTTGCGACGGCGATATTAATAAAATCAATGCCAAAACACCTTTTGACGCAAAACGCCAGGGAGATAAAATCGGCACGAAGATAGTAGATAAATACATCTGTGATTTAGGCGAAGGTGTCATTAACTACATTAATATATTCCAACCGGAAATCATTCTTCTCGGTGGCGGTGTTTCAAAAGAGGGCGAATATTTACTTGCTCCTTTAAGAGAATATGTATTTAAATATTCATACGGACACGATTTCCTTCCCAGAACAAAAATAGAATGCGCCGTTTTAGGTAACGACGCAGGTATTATCGGAGCTGCAATGCTTGATTAACAAACAGTCTTTTTAATATTCGACACTATATAGATACAAACCATGCGGGGGTGCTGTTACTCCCGCTTTTTTTCTGTCCTTTGCCGCTATCATAACGGCAATATCCGCCGGAACAAACCGCCCGGTAGCAACGCCGGCAAGAGTTCCGGCTATTATCCTAACCATATTATACAAAAATCCATCGCCGCATATTTCAAGATAAAACATATTCTCTCCGCATTCTTTTACTTTTGCGGAAAGCACCGTTCTTTCGGAAGTTTTCGCCAAACCTCCAACTGCTTTAAAAGACGAAAAGTCGTGTTTGCCTATTAAATACGAGCACGCCTCATTTGTTTTTTTTAAAATTTCCTCAGAGCAAATATTTATTTTTTTTGCTGCGTTCCAAGCCCTGTTTATATACAAAGGCTTTTCTGTTTCACCAAAGTAAAAATAGTATCTGTATGTTTTTTTCACTGCTGAATAAGCTGAATGAAAATCGTCTGACACCAAGCAAGATGTTTTTGCTTTAATATCTATAGGCAAAAAAGGATTTAAGGCTTTATAAAAGCATTCTGCCGGTATAGAAGAATCAACTGTAAAATTAGCCACGTAATTTATAGCATGTACTCCGGCATCGGTGCGACTGCAACCTGCAACAGAAGCATTCTCTCCTGTCAATTTGAATACAGCCTTTTCTACAGTTTCTTGCAGTGTCAAAATTTTTTCATTGCCTTGCCGCATCCATCCACTGTAATTAGTACCGTCAAATTCCAATATAAGCTTAATATTCCCCATCTTTTTCCCTCTTTTTTTTACGGAAAGCATCTATGTTAATTTCAAGCTTTGTGTCGCACAAAAGCACGGTAGCAAGAATATCTGTATACGTTACGACAAACTGTCCCAAAAAGAAGATAACAACGGCCACCGCGCTTGAAACAACGTTGTTAGATATTGCCAACTGTGCTACCGAAGCGAGCAACGCTACGGAATACTGCAGCACTATTCCGAAAAGCACTAACCCTATCGTTTTGTTAAGCATTTTCTTCACATACAACGAAGAAATCAAGAAAGATCCCCTACCCCAAATGCCTGTAATAACCACAACTTGTATGTAGAAGAAGTAGAGAACGTACATTATCATTCCCGGTATAAAGAACAACATTATACCGCATGCCACAAATAAGGAATACAATAATGTTGTAAGGATTGTTTTGGGCCAAATGCGCATGGAGAAATCCATTATTTCACTGACATTTATATTTCTTGACTCCAAACTCTCATAGGAAAGCTTGATTATCCCTATTTTGTGCAACTCGGTAAGCATACCTAATAATATAACACCTAAAAAATACCATAAAATACTTGAATCCATAGAATAGCTTTCTAAGGCTTCTATATCCGTTTGTGCAGGAAGCTCCGGAGTAAAAGGA
>JAFZEI010000121.1 GCA_017560765.1 Clostridia bacterium
TATCATTAACACGTGTTGGAATAACAACCGTAATATGAACATATTGATCACCTTTGCCTGATGATTGTAAACGTTGAATACCTTTACCCTTCATTCTGAGTGATACACCGCTCTGTGTTCCTTCAGGAATGTTAATTTCAACCGGTCCATCAATTGTTTCAATTTTGATTACATCACCGAGAACTGCCTGAACTAAAGATATTTTTTTATCAATATGCACATCATAGCCGTCTCTTTTTAAAGTCTTATGTGGTTTTACTCGTACTGAAACAAGCAAATTACCTGCAGGACCTCCTTTTGAACCGGGTTCTCCCATACCTGCTATTGAAATTGCCTGACCATTATCAATACCGGCAGGTATTTTAACATTTACTTTAACTGCTTTTCTTGTAACTCCCTTACCGTGACATGTGCCGCATGGATCGTCAATAATTTTACCGGTACCTCCACATTTGTCACAAGTCTTAACATTCATAAATTGACCGAAAGGAGTATTTTGTTTTACCTGTACCTGACCGCTGCCATTACAAACAGAACAGCGTTTTGTGTTTTTAGATTTTGAGCCGGTACCTTCACAGTCATCACAAGAAACGTTTTTTGTTATTGTAATTTCTTTTTGCGTTCCAAAGGCAGCCTCTTCAAATGTAATATCAACAGATGTTCTTAAATCCGCACCGCGTTGCGGACCTCTTGAGCCTCTGCCTCCGCCAAAGCCACCAAAACCACCGCCAAAAATGGATTCAAATATATCATTAACATCAAAGCCACCAAAACCACCGGCACCGTAGCCTCCGCCGTAGCCACCTGTACCATCAAAGGCAGCATGACCAAACTGATCATACTTTGCACGAGAATCAGGATTGCTCAAAATCTGATATGCTTCTCCTGCTTCTTTAAATTTTGCCTCTGCCTCAGGATTATTGGGATTCACATCCGGATGGTATTGTTTTGCAAGCTTCCTGTATGCCTTTTTTAATTCATCCTCTGTGGCCGTTTTTGAAACACCGAGAACCTCATAATAATCTCTTTTATCTGCCATAAAATTGATTTCCTCTTTTCATTGAAATATGAAGCCTCATGTAAATTAAGAGGCTTCATATCTACAGATTTAACGTATCCTAACAGATTTAACGTATTTTTACAACAACTATTTAATATTAAAATTACTTGTTATCATCAACAACAGTATAGTCAGCATCAACTACATTATCGTCTCCGCCTTGCGCTGCTCCGCCTGCTGCTTGAGATGGATCAAAGCCTTGTGCTGCACCGGGATTCTGCTGATAGATTTTTTGTGCAACATTATTGAATACTTGCTGAAGCTCCTCTGTTGAACTCTTCATATCTTCTACGTTATTTGATGAAATAGCGTCTTTAACCTTTTGAATTGCAACTTCTATAGATGACTTATCTGCCGCATCAAGCTTATCTCCCATATCCTTAACAAGTTTCTCTCCTTGATATACTGCAGAATCAGCCATATTTCTAACGTCAACGGCCTCTTTAGCTTTTTTATCTTGAGCCGCAAACTCTTCTGCATCTTTAACAGCCTTTTTAATATCCTCTTCAGAGAGATTTGATGAAGCAGTAATTGTAATTTTTTGTTCTGCTCCGGTGCCAAGATCTTTAGCTGAAACATTTACAATACCGTTAGCGTCAATATCAAAAGTTACTTCAATTTGAGGAACGCCTCTGGGAGCAGGCATAATTCCTGAAAGCTGGAATCTACCTAATGTTTTGTTGTATGCTGCCATCTCACGCTCACCTTGAAGTACGTGTACATCAACGCTTGTTTGGTTATCTGCAGCTGTTGAGAATACTTGGCTTTTCTTTGTAGGAATTGTAGTATTTCTCTCAATAAGCTTCGTAAACACGCCGCCCATTGTTTCAATACCCAATGACAAAGGAGTTACATCAAGGAGTAACAAGTCCTTAACATCACCTGTAAGAACACCTGCTTGAATTGCAGCACCTATTGCCACGCACTCATCAGGGTTAATACCTTTAAACGGATCTTTTCCCAAATACTTCTTAACAGCCTCCTGAACAGCAGGAATTCTTGTAGAACCACCAACAAGAAGTACTTTATCAATCTTTTCAGGTGTAAGACCTGCATCTCTCATAGCCTGTCTTGTGGGACCCATTGTCTTTTCAACAAGGTCTGCAGTAAGCTCGTCAAATTTCGCTCTTGAAATTGTAATATCCATATTCTTAGGACCATTTGCATCTGCAGTAATATACGGGAGCATGATGTTTGTGGTAGTAACGCTTGAAAGTTCTTTCTTAGCCTTTTCTGCAGCTTCTCTCAATCTCTGCATTGCCATTTTGTCGCCGGAAAGGTCTATACCCTCTACTTTTTTGAATTCAGCCACAAGATAATTAATAATCTTTTGATCGAAATCATCACCGCCAAGACGCGTATCACCATTTGTAGCCAACACTTCAAATACACCGTCTCCGATTTCAAGAATAGAAACGTCAAATGTACCGCCGCCCAAGTCATAAACCATTATTTTCTGGTCATTTTCTTTATCCAATCCATACGCAAGAGCTGCTGCCGTAGGCTCGTTTACAATTCTCATTACTTCAAGACCTGCAATTCTTCCGGCATCCTTTGTTGCCTGACGCTGTGCATCACTAAAATATGCCGGAACTGTAATAACTGCTTGTGAAACAGTTGTTCCGAGATAGCTTTCTGCATCTGCTTTTAATTTTTGCAAAATCATTGCAGAAATTTCAGGTGGTGTATATGATTTGCCGTCAATTGCAATTTTGCGGTCAGTACCCATATCTGTTTTTATTGAAATAATTGTTCTGTCGGGATTTGTAACAGCCTGTCTTTTTGCAAGCTCTCCTACAAGTCTTTCGCTATCCTTATTTGCAGTTGCTCTTGTAAAAGCGACAACCGAAGGTGTTGTTCTTGCTCCTTCTGCATTTGCGATTACTACAGGCTCGCCACCCTCCATTACTGCTACGCATGAGTTTGTTGTACCCAAGTCAATACCTATTACTTTTGCCATAATATATTCCTCCTTAATTTCTTATAAACTTATTTATTGTTAATTAGCAACTTTTACCATACTGAAACGTATGACTTTGTCGCCTAATTTATAACCCTTCATAAATACTTCAACGATTTCGTTTTCTCCGGCCTCTTCACTTTCAACATGCATTACTGCGTTGTGAAGCTCAGGATCAAACTGCTCATTTAATGCTTTGATTTCTTCTATTCCCGCCGCTGTCATCATCTCTGTAAGTTTTTTATAAATAAGATTTACTCCTTCTTTATAATTTTGACATTCTGTCGGTATATCAGTTTTAATAACTCTCTCAAAATCATCAACAATGCTGATAATATTTCTCCAAACATCTGCCTTAGCATCAGAATACCTCATATCTATTTCTTTTGCTGTACGTTTTCTATAGTTATCGTATTCTGCAGCAAGTCTGGCATATTTATCTGTTTGTTCTTTGTTTTCATTAGTTAATTCATCAATTTTCTTTTGAAGCTTTTCAATCTCTGAATTTTTCTTTTTCTTGCCAAGAAAACCTTTCTCTGTTTTTACATTACCTTCATCAGTTTTTGCTTCACTTTCTATGTTCTCTTGAATATCTTCTTTGATAATCTCTTCAGCTTGAGCCTCAGCTTGTTGAACATTATCTTGTTTTATTTCTTCTTCCATTTTTTACCCTCCAAAAATTGTAAGTTTATACCATTTAAAATATTACTCCGGCAGCATGCGTCGCCTTACATATTCTAAAGCAGAAATTACCTTATTATAATCCATACGTGTTGGACCGATTACGCCAATCGTTCCGAGATTTACACCATTCAAGCTGTAAGTAGCAGTAACGACGGAACAGTCGCTTACCTCTAACATTTCATTCTCTGTTCCAATCTTAACGACAATCCCCTTAGCACCGGCGCCGTCACAACCTTGTAACAGCTTTGCCATTTCTTCTTCGTTATTAATAAGTTCGAGAAGTGATTTAGCCTTAGAAACATCATTAAACTCTGGATGTTCAAGTAAATTAGTAGCTCCCTCTGTATATATTTCCGCAGAATCACACTGTTTTATACAATCGAGAACACCATCAATGATAGGCAAAATTTTATCTCTGTTAATTCCCGAAAGAATAACGATTTCGTTTATCATCTCAAGAGAAATACTGTCTGCCTGCATACCTGTCAACATGTTAGAACAAATTACAGACAATTTAGATAACTCCTCTGCACTTAATGAATCAGGTGTTTTCACCATTTGATTTTTTATAACATCATTGTCAAGAACAACAATAACAAGAACTTTTTTCAAATCAACAGGAATAATCTGCAAGGCTTTAACAGTATGTTTTTTCTCGGAGCTTGCCATTCCGATTGCTGTATAGTGAGTAATTCTTGATACTATCTCTGAAGCAGCCTTCACAATATTGTTCATCTCGTGGATCTTATTCTCCATATATCCGCATATCTCCGAAAGCTCATCCTCTGTGGGCTTTAAATCAGTTACTCCCGGAGTCATCAACTTATCAACATAAAGTCGGTATCCCTTCTCAGACGGAATGCGACCTGCTGACGTATGTGGTTGTGACAAGTATCCCATCTCCTCTAAGTCTGCCATTTCATTTCTGATGGTTGCTGAGCTTAAACCCATCTGATACTTTTTCGCAATGGTACGAGAACCTACCGGTTCTTTACTTGTAATATAGTCGTCAATTATCGCTTTTAATATTAACATTTTTCTTGGATCAAGTTCTTCATATGACATATTACTCTACCTCAGCTTCCCTTTCTATATATTGGCAGAATTCTTAGAATCCTTATTGTTAGCACTCAAACTAAAGGAGTGCTAACAACTGTCAATAATATAATACAGTTTTACCATTATGTCAATAAATATTTTAATTTTTTTATATTCTATGGAAAAACAAAAAATTGACCGCAGGCAAACAGTGATGAACAAGGCCTACGGTCATTACATTGAGGGAGAGAGCAATCAGCATCATATGTGATGCTCTAATTGTAATAATACAAAAACTTTGTGTCTTTTTTATGACATTTTTATTGGCATTTCTTTAATTGTTAAGGATATATTAATATTTTATAACTTTAAAGTATTTTACAACATGAAAATCTGGCTTTGTCACAACTTGTGGGTCTATGTGATTCCAAACAGCAAAATGCGGATATTTTGTTTCATCTCCGCACTTATAAAAATTTGCAGAAATACATCCGTGCTCTGCTTTTGCAAATTCAGGCATATATCTTTGTATCAACTTATATGGTACTTTATACGAAACATCCCAAGAATTTTCTTTTCGATTGACCTTTACACCTATTATTTCTTTAAATTCTGAGTAATCTATCGGCTTAGAATCTTCTCTTGTTCCTTTTGAAGAAAAGCCAACATAAAGTGCGCCTAAAGGATTTACTTCAAAATTAAAATATGAATCCAATACCCCCGGCATCGGGCAAAAAAAGAATTCCAAACAAGAATCCTTATAAACAGGCCCGTTATCCTCTGTAACAGTTGCGCGTATAAATTGTTCCTCTGCATAAAGATGAACAAAAATTCCCTCTTGAATAAAAGAAATGTTTGCGCAAGCTGTAGGATATACTTCAGGACGTCCCCAAGGGAAATCATTAATCAAACAGACTTCACTCTGCACTGTTTTCACACCCATCGTAGCTTATAAAATCCATGCCTCTGTCAAGAGCAACCTTACCTGTTCGAGCAACCTCAAGAATTCCGTAGTCCTTAATAAGCTCCATAAGTGCTGCAGTTTTATGCTCCTCACCTGTAATTTCTATTGTAAGCGTTTCAGGAGATATATCGATTATGCGACCTCGAAAAACTTCTGCAATCTGTATTATATCATTTCTGACAGATGCAGGCGCTTTAACTTTTATAAGAACGAGTTCTCTCGTAACATTGCTGATATCACTTAGAACTTTCACAGTACGTACATACACAAGTTTTTCAAGTTGATGTACAATTTGGTCGAGAATTCTATCGTCACAATCTACAATAACGGTTATTCTTGAAATATCTTTTCTGTCTGCCGTTCCCACAGCAAGGCTGTCTATATTGTAACCTCTTCTACTGAATAAATTGGTTACTCTTGCAAGTACGCCTGCTTTATTATCAACTAATACGGAAATCGTTTTAAGCATTGCTTTCTACCTCCTGATTAAATCAAATACTGCCGGTATTCTTTTGTTTTTTATTACAGCAGCATGTTCCGCTAATTCTATGCCGTTTTTAACTTTGAATCCTTTAATCTTAAAAGCTCTTGCAAGTGATGAAAACCTTAAAGAACTTTTAATTGCAGTAAATTTGCTCTTGCGATTACTCTTTAACATTGCTTTTACCATGCCAAGCTGCCCATTGTTTACAACAACAATTGTAATTGGTAGCTTTTCGCTTTTCACTGTAGCAAGCTCATTACAATTCATAAGAAAACTGCCGTCTCCAGTTATGAGAACAACATTTTTGTCCGGATGTGCAACTTGAATGCCGATAGCTGCTCCTAAACCAAATCCCATTGTACCAAGGCCGCCACTCGTAATAAAATGGCCTTTTTTCTCAAAAGGATATCCGTGAGCCACCCACATTTGATGAAGCCCTACATCAGTTACTATATACGCTTCATCTCCAAAAACATCATGTATTGTCTCGAGCACATCATCTGTTTTCTCGTCTTTTATACAGTTAGAAAACCATTTTTCACGAGGAGAAACTATTTTAGCAAGCTCAGAAACAGCTTCTTGAGCATCTCCTACAATATAACAGTCAGGCTGAATAATCTTTTTTATTTCCGCTCTGTCTGTATCAATATGTATTACCTTACAAGAAGCATCTTTAACAAACTTTTCTACTGCCGTCCTGTTACTGAATCTCGTGCCTACCGCAATAATCAAATCACAATCTTTAAGGGCATCATTAGCAGCCTTATTACCGTATTCACCGGGACTGCCTACATACAGCCTGTGAGAATACGGAATCTCACCTATCGCCATCAAAGAGCAGCATATCGGCGCATTAATGCGTTCTGCTAAAAGGAGAACACTTTCCGAAGCATCACTGTCCTTAATACCTCCGCCGGCAAGAATAAGCGGCCTTTCCGAAGAGTTAATAAGCTCTGCTGCAAAAGGTAATATATCAAAATTCAACTCAGGCAATTTAATATTAAGGTTTTTCAAATTAGGCCTAAGATTAGAATATTCCAAGGGAATTTCACTTTCAAGAATGTCTTTTGGGACATCAATAAGCACGGGGCCTTTTCTGCCGGATTCAGCAATTAAAAATGCAGAACGAACGCTTATAGCCAATTCTTCTATATTTTTAATCATAAAATTATGCTTCGTTACAGACATTGTTATGCCCGTAATATCTACCTCTTGAAAACTGTCCGTACCAATAAGTGATAGCGGAACGTTTGCGGTAATGAATACAGTAGGAACAGAATCCATATATGCATTCGCAATTCCTGTTACAAGGTTTGTTGCCCCCGGTCCTGAAGTTGCAATACAAACTCCCGTTTTGCCGGAAACACGAGCATAACCATCTGCGGCATGAGCAGCACCTTGCTCATGAGAAGTTCTGATATGTCTGATTTTCTTAGAAGCATATAAAGCCTTATATACAGGCAGAACAGTGCCTCCGGGATAACCGAAGACAACGTCCACACCATGTTCTTCTAAAAGCTTAATTATTAATTGTGCTCCATTCATACTGTTTTGACTCCTTGAGAACATTTCCAAGCTTTTCACCGATAATTCTCAGTGAAACTTTGTCATCAACGCTAAGTTCATCATCAACTCCACTTAAAATTACTTGGTTTTCGTCAATAAATTTAAGATTGTATACTGTTTTATTATTTATACAAAAATAAGTGTCTTTTGTAAAGCCTGTTCCCTTAATGACATAAGCATCCTCTTCTGTATCAGACTTTGAAATTTCTGTGATAGTAAGAGGCAAAAGACCTATTTTGTAATTATCATTGGAGAAATCAACTTCCTTACCTTCGTCATACATTTTATAATATTGTATAGAAGAGAACTCAGAAGCATATTTATTCACATCATTGTATACGTTGTGGAACTTATTCATAAAAGATCCATCAATGGCCAATTCCTTACACATAAGAGTTGAAAGCTTAAATAAGTCTAAATCAGAAGAAAAGTTTTCTTCATTTTGTGTATTACCAAGTTGGGATTTTTGAATACCCATATTATTCCATGTAAAGAAAGGCGTGGAATACTTTTGTTCATGAGACATTTCTTCACTTACCTCAACAAACAATGAAGGTAAATGGTCTCCGTAAAACATAACATAAGTAGACTCTTCACGTTCTGAAAGCATGGTAATCAATTGTTTAACCATATCGTCAACCTCTTGAAGCTGCTGAACATAGTACGCAATTGCGCCCTCTTGCTCCTTATCTTTAATTCCTGAAATCTTCATTGTATACTCAGACTCCGGAATTGCTTTATATTCTCCGTGAAGCTGCACGGTAATTGCATAAACAAAATTCTTATTATCACCGTTGCTGTCTAAAGCTTGGTCTATATGGTTAAGAAAAACTTCGTCATTTCCCCATATCCTGGAAGGTATTTTCTCTACATCAGGCATACATTCATACGGAATATACGTATCAAAGCCCAAGTTCTCGTAAACTTCATGTCTGCTAAAGAATTCACCTTGATAATTATGAATTGCTGTTGCATCAAAACCTTCACCGGTGAAATATCTTGTGAGACTATCCATAGGATTATCACATATATGTTGAACATAAGGACTATAACCCAAAGGAACATTTTGTATACTTAAACCGGTGATAAATTCGAACTCACTTTTTACCGTAAGACCGCCAAACACAGGAACTTTAACATAACCTGACGTATAATCATTCATTAATGAACGCATAAAAGGCATAGGATCTTTTTCTAATTTTAATCCGGGATATTTAAGAATGTCACAGAATGACTCTAATTGAATAACTATAACATTTTGCACATTAGAAGGTGCATCATAGCCTGTATATTTTTCATCGACAGTATCATATATGGTATCAATTACAGTTGAATTATATCCGTCAGGCTCCACAACAAGGGAGTCAACCGAATAAAACAAAAAGCTGTAAACAAAACCTTTTTTATCATACTCATTCTTGCCGGTTTTACTTTCTGTTTGCATAAATGCCATACTGCTTATAAAATACACACTGCAAAAAACAAGCATAACAAAAACAAAGGAAGAAATCATTCTCACAAGTGAAAATTTAACTTTTCTCTCTTTTATTGTAAGAAAAACAATACCGACTATTGCAGCAATTATTAAAACAATAATTGTAATTACAAAGAACATACTGTAATATGTGAAAAATGCCCTCAAACCTTCTTTTACAGAAAAAGCATCAAGGAACAATACCGGTTCAAAAGTTTTTTTACTTTTGCAGAAACTTATAACCGCAAGAGTTGCCCATAAAATAGTATAAAGAGATATAGCAACCTTAGGCCTTCTCACCCAGAAAACAAAAGAGCCAAAGGCAGCAAGACAAAGCAAATTACATGCAAAAATATCCGGATGAAGTAAAAAAGCTGCAAAAGGCTTTGTAAAGCTCTTCATTTGTGCAATCTGAAGAATAAATACCATCATAACAGAATAAAGCACATACAATTGTAAATGGTTAAATAATGAACGGTATCTTAATTCCTCATTGACTTTTTCACCAAAATAAACCAAAACAGAAAAAAGAATAAGAATTACAGCCGTCGCAAGACCAAGCTTGATTCTGTCGTATGCAATGCAGTGCCACAAAAACCATAGCGAAGTCATAAAAACAAAGGCCGATTTTTTCTTCTTTAATCCGAGAATAGGACTTGTAAACAAAAACAAAGTCATCATTCTCGGAGTAATTAATGCCAATACAAAAGGAAACTCCAATAAGGATAATTCCCTATCTGCATTAAAGATAAAAAGAGATAAAAAAGCAATACCAACATACAGAATAAGCCATTTCGAAAAGCTTTTTAAGCTGTTTTCTCTAAAATCATTTAAAGAAATACTTGCATCATCAAAAATATTGCTTATTCTTGTTTTTATTGGTTCTTTAGGAGCTTTTTGCCCTTTTTCTGTTTTATTCTTCGAATTTTTCAACATATGAATAGTCGCCGCCTTTTTCGTCAACTGTTACACTTTCGATAACCACATCTCTTGTAGGTTTATCATTTGCTGTAGTTCTTGTCCTTGAAATTTCATAAACAACATCAAGTCCCGAAGTAACTTTTCCGAAGGCAGCATACTGCTTATCAAGAAATGTACAATCTGCAGCGCAAATAAAGAATTGTGATCCGGCTGAATCAGGATAACTTGTTCTTGCCATTGACACAACACCCGGAACGTGTGAAATGTTATTCTCTACTCCGTTTGCCGCAAACTCACCTTTAATAGCATATCCCGGACCTCCGCAACCTGTTCCTGTAGGATCGCCGCCTTGAATCATAAAACCTTCTATTACACGGTGAAAAATAATACCGTTATAATATCCGCTTTTGGCAAGCGAAATAAAATTTGCTACTGTGTTATACGCAACATCCTGATAAAGCTCCATCTCAATCTCACCGTAATTTGTTATTGTGAGCTTTACGGTAGGATGTGCCAATGTTTTATTATTATTGATTGTTTCTGTAAGTGTCATATTATTTTCTCCCTCTTTTATCAGTCCGGAATCTTTTCTACTACGGAATAATCTCCGCCCTTCGTATCTACAACGATGCTCTCAATAATAATCGGTTCATCGGGAGTAGAGTTTGAATTTGAACCCTGCTTTGCAATTTCATAAGCAACATCAAGACCTGAAGTCACCTTGCCGAACGAAGCGTACTGACCGTCTAAGCCTGTACAATCTGCTGTGCAAATAAAGAATTGAGAACCTGCAGAATCGTATAGTGTAGATCTTGCCATAGAAATAACTCCGGGCACATGTGAAAGATTATTCTCAAAACCATTAGCTGTAAATTCACCTTTAATGCTGTAGCCGGGACCACCCGTTCCGTTTCCGTCAGGATCTCCGCCCTGAATCATAAAACCGTTAATTACACGATGAAATGTAAGTCCGTTATAAAAACCCTCTTTAGCAAGGGAAATAAAGTTTGCTACTGTATTTGGAGCAATATCCTGATAGAGCTCCACAACTATTACACCGTAGTCTTTAACTGCTATAGTTGCCACAGGATGAGATTTTTCTTCGTTTTTTGATGCTTGTTTTTCTGCATCACTTTTACATGAAGAAAAAATAACACATAGAAGAACAACAGTAAAAAGCACCGAAATAATCTTTTTAATATTTTTTCTGTTCATAATTAAAAACCTCCGTTTTTTAATTGTAGTAATTAATTAAGCTGCCGGCCAAAATAATCTTTCTCTCATCTTTAGATAAGTCACTGAGCTGTAATGTTACTTCGTCAACCGTGCCGTTTTTGCGATAAACAAATGCTTTAATATCAGATATTTCGTTTATTACAGCATTACGTATTCCGGGAATAAATATTCTGTCGCCGCACTCTAAATTAAGACCTTCGAAATTATCTGTTGTAAAAGGAAGCATTCCCCAGTTAATTAAATTACTGCGGTATCTTTTTGTAGCATATGCAGAAGCAATATTCGCCCAACCGCCCAAAACCTTTTGACAAGAAGCCGCCTGTTCTCTTGCGGAACCGTCACCGGGTTTTACTGCTGCCACAACGCTTCCTATACCGGTGGTGTTAGCTAATGTAACAGTATCGCCTATTCCTCTGTAAGCATCATCCAACAATCCTGAAGAAGACATATCTCCTTCTATATATTCAAGTCTTGCCTTTTCTGCCAAAGCTATTCTCTTTGCTCTGCCAACGTACTCAGGGTCTTTTCTTGAAAGAGTAAACTCAGCAAGTCTTAATGGATTTGATCTGTAAGAAGATGTCTCACCGCTGGGAATAAGTTCATCAGTTGTTGTAACAGGATCATCAATAACACAAGCTGCCTCTAAAAGAATATTATCTGTAAGAGCTTGCATTTTCGGCCAGTCTGCAATATTGGGGCCATATTTAAGCGGTGCATCAACTTGTGCCTTGCCATATCCGAAATACAATCTGTTTTCATAAACAGTCTTGTCAAATTTGTACTCAACGGAATGCTCATCAAGACCTATCTCTGCTGCAATTTCATCAGCAGGAGTAAGTATACCGCCGTTCATTGCAGTTGCGGCAATAGAGCGAGCATCCATAAGTGCAACCCACGAAATCTGTCCGTCTGACGGTTTTGAGCCTTCTCTGTTGGGGAAGTTTCTCGTAGTATGTCTTATACTGAATCCGTTATTTGACGGAACGTCTCCTGCACCAAAACAAGGTCCGCAGAAAGCAGTTCTTATTGTAGCTCCTGCATTCATAAGCTCAGCCAGCATTCCGTTTCTTGTAAGTGCGATAGAAACAGGCTGACTTGCAGGATATACGCTTAATGAAAAATCACCCGTACCAATGGATTTACCGGCAAGTATCTCACTTGCTCTGCAAATATTCTCAAATGTACCGCCTGAGCATCCGGCAATTACGCCTTGGTCAACATAAACTTTACCGTCTCTAACCTTCTCTGTAAGTCTATACTCACGTACTTTATCTCCGTATTGCTCAATACCCTTTGCTTCTACTTCTTTAAAAATCTCAGCAGCATTATCTATAAGCTCGCGTACCGTGTAAACATTGCTTGGATGGAAAGGCATTGCAATCATAGACGGAATACTTGACAAATCCACCACAAGCGCACCGTCATAGTATGCACCTTCTGCCGGTTTCATCTCCTTATAATCTTCACTTCTGCCATGAGCTGCAAGATAATCCTTAACTTTGTTGTCTGTTTCCCATATAGAGGACCAGCAAGTAGTTTCTGTTGTCATTACATCTATACCGTTTCTGTATTCTACGGAAAGCTCTGCTACTCCGGGGCCAACGAATTCCATTACTTTATTTTTAACAAATCCATCAGCAAATACTGATTTGATAATTGCAAGTGCTATATCCTGCGGACCTACACCTGCTCTTGGCTTGCCTTCTAAGTAAATACAGATTACTTCCGGCTTATTAACCTCGTATGGTCTTGAAAGAAGCTGTTTTACAAGCTCGGGACCGCCCTCACCTACAGCCATTGTACCCAAAGCTCCGTAACGTGTATGGCTGTCGGAACCTATAATCATTTTACCGCAACCTGCCATCATTTCTCTCATATATTGATGAATAACAGCCTGATGAGCAGGAACGTATATTCCGCCGTATTTTACTGCTGCGGAATGTCCGAAGACGTGGTCATCTTCGTTAATAGTACCGCCTACTGCGCACAGTGAATTGTGACAATTTGTAAGCACATACGGAACGGGGAATTTTTTAAGACCACTGGCTCTTGCTGTTTGGATAATTCCCACGTATGTAATATCATGGGAAGCAAGTGCATCAAATTTTAATTTTAATTTGCTGTCATCTGCGGATCCTTCAATTATATGTTTGCTGAGAACAGAGTAACAAACGGTACCCTTTCTTGCGTTTTCTTTTTGCTCCATGGTATATCCCGCATCTTTTTCCTGTAAAAGCTTACCGTTTACGTAATATACTCCGCCATTAATCTTATCAATCTTCACTAAAGCTCACCTTTTCTTTCTTGAATTTATCTTATTTTTATTCCTTAAGCCGTTTGTAAAGCATTTGCCTTGTTATAAAAATACAAACAGCAATCACAATCGGTTCAAGAATAAGCGTTATATTTTTTGTTAAAGCACCTGATACATAAATAACAAACGGAATCATATATACCACTGATAATATAATCCCCATCAATATGCCCAATACTCCGTTGAAATTTTGCTTTACTGCCTCAGACTCCTTGTCCCAATATAACTTCGGTCTTGCCAAATCAATATAAAGACCGCTGTAGGCAAACGGAATTGCTCCGGCTAAAATCAACGCTAACCCATATATAATATACAAAAAATCAATTTTTAGCAACACATCAAATAAAATAATAAAAATTATTCCGCATAACCAATACGAAATTACTGCAGCTTTAATTCTGCCTTTTACTTGCTCTTTTATATTAACAGGTATTATTTGTGTAATCCAAAAGCACTTACCCTCTCTTGAAATTGATGTTGAGGGCACCATATTAAGTGCCATTATACAAAAACACATTAATATTCCTATAAAGGCAATCTCAAAATCACCTGTAAAAAAACTTAGTATTTCATTTTGACGTTTTAAAAAAATATATGGTGCAATCGGAGCCAAAACTATATTAAAAAGACA
>JAFZEI010000122.1 GCA_017560765.1 Clostridia bacterium
CACAAACGCAAAAACTGATATGCACAAACCTATTACAAACGCTGTCATGTTCAAATGTACGCAGAAAAACGCAAATCCTCTCTTCATACCCTTTGATAAATATGAGAGCGATAACTGGGATAACGTTTATAAGTTCATTGTAGATGAAACTGATTATCATTTCGCAAACAGTAAGCATGAAGATATCGATGTAGCATTTGCACAAACCAAATTAACAGATTTCATAATTCTTACAGACGGACGCAATATACTTACTTACTATCATGGACGCAAAACGGAATAAACCAGATACCATACCATTATAATAAATATCCCTCCGGACAATAGCCCGGAGGGACTTTCAAGTCCAAACACTTTAACACATTAAAAATTTAAACCGATTAAACATATATGAATTATATTTTCGTCCGAAAGAAAAGTATTCCTATATGTTTAATCGGATTTGCCCGGTCACGATTTTGTGAAATTTTTAACAATCTTCGCACTTTAATGTATGAAAATTGTTAATTTTTTCACAATCATTTTTTCCAGAATTTTTAATTAAGTGTTCCATTATGGAACAGAAATATAAATCATAGGGCTTTTCCATTACCCGACTCCAATTTATAAATGTCCCATTTTGGAACACTTAATTAAAAATTTTTTCATACCCACGGGTTTAAAAATTCTGCCACAAAAAAATTTTTTTTTTGCTATTACAGTAATCCCCGCACATTTGTTCTTTGCTGTGCGGTTAATATAAATTTTTGGGGATAATTGATTTGGAACTGTCAATTAGCATATGGACGAAGCACTTAAAAGCGTGCTTACATATGTATGGGTGGGTGGCATATTCGCACCGTTAATTTGGTTACTGCTTATGCCTGTTCGGGTTAAATCGTTCCGTTAAATCCGTTCCATTATGGAACATTTTGAAAGGAGTAAACATGGATAAAATTACATCATCAAATTGTGACCCACGTGCTTGTCCTTTTTGTGTAGATGATATTTGCACATTTGAATGTGCATCTTCATCTTTTAAAGATTATTTAATAGGCGTCTCGCTCGACGAAAAAGAGCTTAATAATATTTTTGACAGTTCCAAAATGGAACAGAAAGGAGAATACTATGAATAAGTATTCTAAACTGTTAGCCGAAAACCATTCTCTCTCACGCCTTTGCGTAGATAGAGAAAAGCTCGATTGCAAAGACATTCTCGGTGAAGAACTTACAATCGAAGACTGTGACGTTGCTGAAGACGTTACTATCGCAGGAGAAGTAACAACATTCAGCGTGTACACATTCAAGGAGTATCCCGGCAAATATGTATACGGCGGTCTCAAGCTCACAGACATCGCCAAGGATATTCTCAAAATCGCAGAAAGTGATAAAATATCCATCGACAAGATGGACATTCACATCATGCTTAAAGCTGTGGAAACAAAGAACCGCAATAGCTTTACTGATGTACTTTTCCTGTAATGTTCAATTCGTTCCATAATGGAACGTTTTGAATATCTATAGGGCGGGGTTTAAAATTTGTCACCGTAACCCCGCCCTAATTTTATGAAAGGAGTTCCATAATGGCACAAAATGATTTGCAACTAAAACCAACACAACTCAAACCTACATTAAGGGAAACAGCAAGAGTATGGAGAAGATTACTGTATTCAAAAATTGAAAATATTTTCATTTACGAAAATCTTCCAGAGGAAATACCTGTCAGACTATTTAATTTAATGCTGTTCAAAACAGGTAAACTTGTTTTCTATAAAATAGGAGACAAATACGCTGTTCAACCTTTTTCCTACAACGATATTCTAAATTGGTATTATGTACCATTAAAGGGTAGAGTTGTAAATCCATATCTCCCAAAAGGGCATCAGAATTGGGAATTTAATATCGAGGACGAATGTATAATCTATAACTCTTCTCCTGATATATTAAATTACCGATTAAATTCTGTAACATCAGACCTTGTTTTTAAAACGGCAAATCAACTTGCTGAAAATGATATTTCATATTATTGTATTCAGAGAAACAGCCGTTTAATAGCTCTTTTCACAGCTGAGACAGATTTGCAGAAAAGAGAAATGGACAAAATCATAGATAAAATGTATGAGGGAAACTCTGACATAACTATGAAAGAAGACATGGTATCTCATGTTCATGCAAATCCTCTGTCTCAAAATTCTACAAGAAACTCAATCACAGAATTAATAGAATTCCAACAGTATGTTCTTGCGAATTTCTACCATTCATTCGGTATTAACTCCAATTACAACCTGAAAAGAGAACAGTTAAATTCTGATGAAATTAACGTTAATCAGGAAGTTCTGCGACTAAATATCGAAGATATGCTCAAATGTAGAGAAGACGGGGTTAAAAAAATCAACGAAAAATTCGGTCTAAATATCACAGTTTCTCTCAATGAAAAATTATATGCTACACTTCTACAACAAGCAAACCTGTTCCAAAGTGGAACAATTGACCCTGAAACAGGATTACAAGAAACTCAATATGTAGACACAGACAATATTTCTCAAAACGTTTCTCAAAACGAGTCTCAAAGCCAAGATGACAAAATATTAAAAATGAAAAACTTCATAAACTCATTGTATGGAGCATCAATTTTAGAAAGTAGGGAAAATGACAATGCCAACAGCAAAGACAACACCAGAAAACCAGACAGCAAAGACAACACCAGAAAACCAGACAGCAAAGACAGTACCGGAGAGACAGCCCCGGAAAAAGATAACGAAGACAGTAGTACCAGAAACGAACGTGAACCCCGAAGTAACAACGGAAATAGACGAAATTCCGGCGGAATGGACGACGGAGACAGCTCGGAAACTGAGAGTTCCAATAGACGAGATAACAAATCTGATGAGTCACATCAACAGCATGAAACCTCTGGAAAGTCAGACACAGATGCCGACAAGAATGGACATGAACAAGTCAGCGATGATGAAGATGATGCAGAAAGAGGAATGGCTCAACAGGCTGAGTCAGTACACGAACAATCCTCTGAGATGGACACTGAAAGTAACGATACTGCCGACGGAATTCACTCAGGAGATGATAATAATTCCGACACGGTTATAAACATCATCATAAACAATGCTGAAAATGTTGATGTTAAAACTGACGAAGAACTGTCCCAAAATGGAACAGAAAGTGAGGACGAATAATGTATTGTGAAAATATTCTTCTCAAAGACTGGGTGGTTGAAAATCCCACTACAAATCCGTTCACAAATTGTAGAAACGTAACTCAGCTTGGCGGCTCTGATGTACTTTGGGCTGAATTTCAATACAGATATAAGAACGAAGAAATTTATTCTCCTGATGACTTCGTTGCCGCTGTTGAAAGATGTTTCATACAGAACGAATACAAGTACACAAAAATGCTTGCATCTATGGGTATAATATACAATCCTCTAAATAACTACCTCGTTAATAAAGAGGGTTCTGAAGTTAAAACTCTAAATCTTTCAAAAGGTAAAACAGGCACAGAAACAGTAACTCCAAATCTCACGACAACATCAACACCTCATGTAACCACCACAACAACCGAAACTCCCACATTAAAAATCAAAGAAACACAAACACCAGATATAACAGAAACAAAAACTTTTACACCTTCAACAGAAGATACAGTTGTCGAAACACCAACTGTAAAAACTAAAACTACAGAGACCCCACGGGTTGAAAAAACTATCACAACTACTCCTGCTGATTATACAGATAGCACTTCAAAAACAACATTTGATAATACGCAGGACTTAAAAGCGGTGCAATCTGTATCTCGTGTATATGATGCTCAACACCCCGAAACTACTACAGAAGTTCCAACTTCAGGAACTAATGAGACAACTAATGAAGTTGTAAGCGGCAATACCAGAACAGTAACTTCTCATACGGGCGATGATGAAACAGAAACAGTTACAACCGGTACAAACGAAAAGGTTACCGAATACTTATCAGGAAACACTCAGACAATAAAGTCTCAAACCGGGTCAGATACTGTAACCAAAACTGGAACTGAGTCAACTCAGTATAATACAACCGTATCGGATACGGGAACTGATACATTATCCTTTAACGCTCGAAAAGACTCAGGATATATGTATCGTAATCCTCAGGACGTCGTAGAAGATGAACGTAAAATAGCAAACTTCTCTTTAATTGACGTAATAATGATAGATGTTGAGGCAGTAACCCTCATATCTGTATATTAAATATGGAAAAACGTTCCATATTGAAACAAATTTACAGCGTTTTAACGCAGAAAGGAAAACATTATGAATGTTGAACAGGTCTATCAGTTACTCAATCAGGTTACAGGCGAACTCACAGGTCACGAAGACCTTGTAACCAATGACTTATCTAACGTTATTGACGTTGGTACAGCCATATTCGACGCAACAACCGTCGATAACTACGTAAAGTCTCTTATCAATAAGGTGGGTAAAGTTATAGCCGTAAACCGCCCCTACAAGCCGCCTTATCCGAATATAAAAAGAGACTCTTGGGAATACGGCTCGGTTTTACAGAAACTCAGATGTGCAATTCCCGAAGCAGAAGCAAACCCGTCTTGGCAGTTAACAGCAGGTCAGGGTGCAAATCAGTTCCTGTTTACTCCGCCCACGGTTAGTCAGCAGTTCTGGAACAGTAAAACAACCTATGACATTTCAATGAGTTTCACTGAAATGCAGGTAAAAGAAAGCTTCAATTCTCGTTCCGAACTTATGGCTTTCATAGGAATGATAGAAAATGCTATTCAGACATCAAAAACAATCAAGGAAAAAGGACTTGCAGAACAGGCAATCTCTAACTTCATGGGAGAAAAGGTTTATAACAACAATGGTGTGGTTCATCTTGTTACCGCTTATAACAGCGCTTATAATCCTTCTACCCCTGTTACTATGGCAACTGCTCTGTATGACCCCTCTTTCCTGAGATTTGCATCTGTTCAGATGATGCTCTACAAGGACAGACTCAAAGATGCTTCAAATGTGTTCAATCTTGGAACTATTCCGACATTCACGCCTGAAGAATATCTGCACGTTGTCGTAAACTCTGAATTTGCTAAGAGCGTGGAAGCTTATATGACAGCCGACACATATCATGACTCTATGGTTGCTCTCCCTAATTATGATACAGTTAACTTCTGGCAGTCTCTCAGAGATGACCCCGGCGGTTTAGGAACAAAAACCTATTATAATTTCAATACAACTTCGGCAATTGACATCGTAACATCGGCTGGTCATACTGTACAGAAAGCGGGTATTGTTGCAGTTATGTTTGACCGTGATGCTATTATGCTCTGCAATGAAAATGACAGAGTTACAACAGCATACAATGCTAAGCAGGAATTCGTCAACAATTTCTATAAATTCGATATCAGCCTGTTTAATGATGTGGCTGAGAACGGTATAGTATTCGTTCTTGACTAATAACTATGGGCGGGTTTTAATCCCGCCCATTTTTTGTTCCATTTTGGTACGAAAGGAGCATATATGAATATTACGTTATATAATACTACAGATGATAAAAGGAAACTTAACAAAGTTTTAACATCTGATACTACACTTGATTGTTCTTTTTACGACAGCTGTAATATAATAACACCTAAAATTCTACTTGAATATGACTCTACTGTCTTTTCAAAAAATTACTGTTATATTCCAGAATTCGACAGATATTATTTTATCAAAAATGCAACAGTTGATGCAGGCGGTAGAATAATACTTGAATGTGATATAGACCCTCTCTACACTTATAGGTCAGCTATATCATTACTTAATGTAACTGTAACGAGAAATGAAAACGCAGGAAGAACATTTTTAGTTGACCCGTTATGGACATTTTCAACTAAAAGAAACATAGATGTAAAAGTGTTTGAAAACACACCCTTTAATATACGAGACGCATCAGGACAAAGTGCTAACTTTGTACTTGTAATGGGCGGCGGATATGGGTCATAATCGTTCCAATATGGAACAGAAAGGATACTAATATGAGCGAAAAAGGTTGGTTACCGAATGAATTTGGTGTGTACGATACCAGAACTGATGGTGTCAGTGGCTTTTCTTTAGGAAGTACCTTAAGCTATTGCATAGGTAAAGCATTTGATTGGCCGTTTGTATGGGATAAAATATCTAATTATATCTATAATCAGAATTGTGCTCCTTATTACAATCTGATGACAGGCAAACAACACGGACAACACGTTGCAAGTAGTGGAACAGATTTTATGGAAGAGGTATCAAACGGAAATACAACTGTAATATTATGTTATGCGCCTTCAAATCAATCTCCAAGCTATTCAGGTGTAGCAACTTCATTCTACGGTCCTCAAACAAGACACAACAGAAGAAACGGTAGTACAGCAACGTTCAACAACGGCACTGGAGCTTCTCTCTGGCAATATAGAGTAATATTAAACAGTGTTGAATGCGAACGTTACTTGGTTGTCCCTTTAATAACAGCAAGAGACGAGACAGGAAATCTCGTTCAGAACGTTGAATGGGGAACATATATGTCAACATATGCAAATACATACCCATTCATAACCCAAATATACCTCAATTACTACTATAAACCTGATTTATGGGCAACAAATGTGAGCCAAGTAAATTTCTGCTTTTGTGTTCGTCCTCAAAGAAATAAACAATATCTTGATAATACGAACGAAGCTGGATATCCGTATTATATAAGAGAAATATATGACTCTGATGTTGTTTTAGCTTTTTCTCATTACATATTTAATACTCCCCTTTTACAATCAACCCCGGCAACTTTAGCCGCATATACAACAAGCTTATATACGGACACAGCTACTCATAATGTATATCAATTCCATGACTCTATAGTGGGTACTGGTATATCACCTTTCCTTTATATAACACCCGCCATTGCACGCTCTATTATTAATTCAATAGGTTTTTGGTGGTGTGATAGTCTCACGGCGGTACAAAATGATGCTCACGGTATAGATAGTACTTCTGATGCTGTTCATGCTGTAAGAATAACAGAAGGCGGGGCTACAACAAAAACAGATTTCACTGGTGAAAATATAAGAGCACATTGGTCAGACCCAGGATATTTAGAACTTGGTGGACATTCAATCATTAACGGTAATCGGTTAGACCCGCAAGGTGAAGACCCAGACCCTGATGACCCCAACAAACCCGGAAGAGAAGACCCACCGTCAATGCCTGATGATGACCCAGTTTTAGAATTAGACGAACCTGCTTATACCGGCATAGGATGTTTTTCAACATACTATAGTATGGCAATGGCAGACGTTGCAAGACTAAATAACGATTTATGGACATCTGATGATAGTACCATAACGGCACTAATTGAGGGTTTACGCTTTTGGGGTACAGACCCGATGCAAGCTGTAATGTCATTACGACTGTATCCGTTCGATGTAAATGCGTATATATCTCATAGTGAAAAAACTCATATTAAAATCGGACGAGTAGAGATGCCTGTAGCATCTGGTTGGATACTGGACAATAATGCAACAGCGATTTTAAATATGGGGTGGATTGCTGTAAAACCACAGTTTAATGATTTTAGGGATTACTATCCATACACTCAGATAAAACTTTATATTCCTTTTATTGGCATGATAGATTTAAATGCCAATGAAATAATGAATAAAAAAGTTGAAATACAAATGGTAGTTGACATAACTACAGGAACTTGTGAAGTTTGTATTTTAGCAAACTCAAAACCTCTTGTATATCAGAGTGGTAATATGGGTGTTGAAATACCTATCACTTTAAATACAATGCAGGGTTTATCACAATCCATTATGCAAGGGATTTTCTCAATGAGTGCAACTGCATTAATGGGCGGAGCAGAACAACTTATTCATACAGGCGGAGCGCCTTTATTCCCCACTATTACCAAAACAACCTACGAAAATGAAAGATTAAATTACTTAGGAAACGAGTCTTCATCTGATATTGGTAATATTGCAGCTCAGCTCACTTTAGGTGCTTCAACTTCTTCTCAAACTGGTAAAAGCACTCCTGCTTGTAATATGGCAAACCCCTTATATCCTTATATTGTTATCACAACACCATCATGGGAAATACCCGAAAATTATGCTCACACTTACGGCAAAGTATGTCACACAAGCGGTCTTGTATCTACATTCTCCGGATTTACAGTATGTAGAAATGTTGATACAACAGGCATAAATTGTACCGAAATGGAACAAAATATGATAAAATCTCTACTTGAAAGTGGGGTATATCTATGATTTTTGAAAGCCCGTCTGATACTATAAATCGTAAATTATACACTCAGATGACAAAAAGCGAAATAATCAAAGAAACAAAATCAACAATTCAAAAACTCAATAGAAGAATAGCACGTTTAGAAAAGTCTGGTCTTGCAGATTATTCTAAATCACTAACAAGAATGAGAAACTATCTAAAAGAAGAATTTGGCACAAAACGTTTTTCTTCAAAGCATCTCATAAATGCATCATTTGAAGAACGCGTAAATTTTTTAACACAAATAAAACACTTTGAAAGCTATCATATAATGGTGGGTGATGTTAAGAAACAAATAGCAAATGAGTTAGAGACTATCCGACATAGAACAGAAATATCTTTAACTCAAGACCAACTATTAATTTTGAATAAAGCCATGGAAAAATATCGTACAGTAGTTGGCAATTCAGAATTATCAAATTATATTGACAGTAACCAAGTCAGAGAAATTCTTACTGACTATACAATGCAAAAATTTTCTCAAGAAGAAATGAATAATTTCTTTGATGATTTACAAAATTTTTTGCAAAGCGACCACAGTGAATATATAAGAGACTTTTTACATGATTACGACCCAAATTACAGAGCACCTGTCTCGTACACTGATGTAAATGGTTTACCTTATAATTCTGTAACTTATCATCTCTTTGATGAATGGCATGAAGAAACTCAATATGAAGTTGACCCTGCCACAGAAAGCTTATATGATAACAATGGCAGAATGTTTATCATTGATGATAACGGAGAAATGGTGGAAATAAAATGATTATCTTAAAATCCATATCAAATAGTTCCAATATGGAACAGATTAATCAAGATCAACTTTTCCAAGAATTACTGAAGTCTCCAATCAATAACAACTACTATCAATTACCATGCGGTTTTGATATTGAGTCAAGTTCCTACAGAAACAAAAACGGTGACAAACACGCAGTAATGTATATTTGGCAAATAGGTTTTTTACTAAATAACATACAATACTATGTTTACGGACGTATGTGGCACGAATGGGAAACATTCGTGTCACAACTCAAACAAAAAATGAAATTATCCAAATATAAGTTAATAATATATGTTCATAATTTATCTTACGAATTTCAATGGATATATACCCACTTATATTTAACAAAAGTTTTCTCAAGAAAAAAGAGACACCCGATATATGCAGAGAGTAATAATTTAATATTTAAATGCAGTTACTTTCTATCTAACATGAGTCTTAGAAATCTTGCCAAAGAAAGAGGATATACTCAAAAAGAAAATATGGATTATTCTCTCATAAGACTACCATGTACAGAACTTACAAAAGAAGAAATTTCGTATGCTTTAACAGATGTTAAAATTATATGCGAATATCTTCAAGACGAAATTAATAAAAATGAAACAATACAAAATATACCATTAACATCAACGGGATATGTAAGACGTTATTGTTTTGATTACATTAAAGACCATGAAAATATATACTCATACCAAAAGTGGTTACGAAGTATATTACCAGTTAACGAGCATCTATTTGAACTTTTATATACGGCTTATACCGGTGCTTTCACTCACTCAAATTACAAATTAACAGCTATCACATTAGAAAATGTACATTGCGTTGATTATTCGAGTGACTATCCCGGAATAATGTGCCGCAAAAAGTTTCCTATGCGCTTCGATAGGGGAAACCCTAAGAAACTCCGTTATTATGATGGTTTAGCAAAAGTAATGAAAATAACTTTCAATAAAATAGTAGCTAAAACATCACACTCAATTATTTCACAACATAAGTGTTCCATAATGGAACAAAATGATTTTGAAACAATTGTTGATAACGGACGTATAAGAAAAGCGTTCAAACTAACAACAGTTATTACAGACCTTGATTATGATATTATTCATAAATTTTATGATATCGAAAGCGAAGAAGTAACAGAACTATGGGTAGCTGATTACAGATATTTACCAAAAAATTTAATACTCCCTATCCTTGATTTGTATGCTAACAAAACAGAATTAAAAGGCGTAAAGGGAAAAGAAGACGTTTATATGCGCTCTAAAAATTTAATAAATTCTGTTTATGGTATGAGCGTTACAAATCCCCTCAACGATGAAATCATATTTGATTATGGAGAATGGTTAGCCGAACCAACTGACACTATAACAGGATTACAAAAATATCAAAAGGGGCGTAAAATCTTTACGGCATATCAATGGGGAGTTTGGGTTACAGCTTGGGCACGTTGGGAATTATTAAATACAGTATACAAAATCGGAAATGATGTAATTTATTGCGATACTGATAGTATAAAATTCCTAAATGACCATTCAAAAATTATTGAAGATGACAATAGAAGAATTTTAAAAGAAAATGACGATGTCATAAAATTCTATAATATTGATAGAAAATTATTTTATCCAAAAACGTTCCAAAATGAAACTAAACCATTAGGCGTTTGGGATTATGAACCAGACTATCAATATTTTAAAACACTTGGTGCAAAACGTTATTGCTTTTGTTATTTTGATGATTATTTCAAAAAGAAATTCCCTGAAGAAGAATACAATTTTTTCATAACAGTTGCAGGTTTACCAAAATCTTCGGGAAAAGAAGCTATAATAAAAAGAGCACTTGAAAAGAAAATATCACCATTTGACATCTTTGATTACGAACTTGAAAATGAAGAAAATTACACTTTAACAATCAATGAAGAAGAAACTCAAAAAATAACAATTTCGTACCATAATGAACCATTTTCAGAATATGTTGAAGATTATCAAGGCAACAGTATGAAAGTACACGAAACATCTTTCGCCTTTTCTGAAAAAGTTCCTTTTGCCTTTAATGCAACAGATGATTATTTAATGCTTTTAGGAATTTTGGAAGCTTCAACAAATATTGGTGGCTCATTCAATCCTACTAAAATAACAAGGAGAATATTAAATGAAAAATAAATATTACAATATTCAGCCTTTACTTGATTTAAATGCTGAGTACAACATAATTATGGGTGAACGTTCAAATGGTAAAACTTATTCAGTTTTAAAGGTAATGATAGAAAATTATCTTAAAAATGGAACATATGGAGCATATATTCGCAGATATGCAGATGAAGTATTACCTGCAAATATTAAGGCTCTTTTTCAGCCGTTTGATATTGAAAAAATGTCAAAAGGTAAATACAACAGAATACAATATAGAGGTCGTCTATTTGAAATAGGCAAATATGACCCTGAAAAAGACAAATGGATTACCCGCGAACCATTCTGTTTCTGTGCATCTTTAAATACATGGGAAAGCGCAAAAGGACCTGACCGTGGAACTGTTGACGTTATTCTATTTGACGAATTTTTAACACGTCGCTTTTATCTTACCAATGAATTTTTATCTTTCCAGAACGTTTTATCAAGCTTCATACGCGACAGAGAAAACGCAAAAATTTTCCTTGTCGGCAATACAGTTTCCTTTTATTCTCCGTACTTTGAGGAATTTGGACTTGAAAATATCAAAGAAATGGAACCCGGCAGTTTATCATGTTTTACGTTCCAAAATGGAACGAAAATTGCTGTTGATTATTGTGAGAGTGTTGGTGAAACAAAAGGAAGTGCAAAGTTCTTTAATTTTAATCCAACAAAGGCAAATATGATAACAACAGGTAAATGGGAAATACCCGACTATCCTCATTATGCAGGAACGATAGATTTCGTTCGTGATGTTCTATTCAGATTTTATATCAAGTTTGATAACGATGTCATTTGTGGCTGTATTATTCAGAAAAGAGAAAGAGTGTTCATTTACTTTCATTCTCAGACAAAAGAAATAGAAGATGAAAATGCTTTTATTTTCTCTACAGAATTAAATGATGACCCTCGCAAATGTGTAACTTTTGCACAAGGTGAAACAGACGCCCATAAGTTGATTAACAGACTAATAAGAACACAGAGAGTTTTCTTTTCCACTAATAAAGTTGGAGAAATATTTAACAACTACAAAAAGTGGCAACAAAAATATAGTTTAGGAACCTAAAAGAGACTCCTTTTTTGGGACTCAAACTTTGTAAAATATTATGGCTGAAAAACGTTCCATTATGAAACGAATTTCAGCCATTTTTCTTTTTATAAATATAGTTCCATTTTGAAACAGAAATATCCCTATGTG
>JAFZEI010000123.1 GCA_017560765.1 Clostridia bacterium
CACGGGAACACGCGCCGAGGCTATGGCCGTCGGCGGCGGTACGTATGCCCACGGAATATCCGGCGCTGTTGCTTACGGTCCTGAGCTTCAGGGCATAGACAACAGAATTCACGGTGCTGAAGAATTTATTACTGTTGAACATTTTAAGTTAAATACAAAAATGATGTATAAAGCTGTAACAGAGCTTGATAAAAGACTTAATTAACTACTTTACATCGTTAGATTTATATGTTATTTTTAGTGTACTTTATTATAGGAGATGAGTTTAATGAAAAAACATTTAAAAACAGCAATTTTGTTTGTGCTTATAACAATAATGCTTTTTTCTTCATTTAGTTGCAAAGAAAAAGACAATCGCGTTACTGTAGATAAGACACTTGCAGATATTCTCATGGAAGAAGCTCAAGTAATAACAGACTTCATCAGAGACGAAGGATTTATATATGGCGATGCAAGAATAAATCCTGCCTTTAACTGGGAATTTCTTGACAAAGAAAAAGCAATTAATCCATCAGAAAAAATCGTTAGTTGCGACAGATTAGTAGACTGGATTTTATACAGAGCAGGTTTTACAGACCAAGTATATAACCAAGGAATGACTGTTTGGACTTTAGGACCTTGGTGTGAAGACCATAATTTCGAGAAAATAGAAAATCCGGAGGAACTTCAAGCCGGAGACGTTGTTTTCGTAAATCCGGATGCAAATTACCGCCCTGCCCACGTATTTATGTGTGCAAGCTCAATTGATGAAAATGGCAGATATTTAAGATATGATGCAGGTAGTAATGAGCGTTTGCAATGTAAAAAAGGAACGGAAGCTGTTGCAGGACAACAACCATTCCTTGAACCCATCGGTAATTTCATGTACGCATACAGACCTAATGACAGCACATTAGATAAGAATTATAAAGACGGAACAGGCAGTGTTTCTTCTTCTGCGGTTGATATTTCGATAGAAATTAAAAAAGGAACACCAACAATTGACGGTAAAATAGAAAAAGATGAATACAAATCACATTATACAATGGATAAATCAAATTGTAATGCATGGGAAGGTATCGTAGGTAGTAACAAGACAGAGATTTACTTCGCATGGGATTCAAAAGGTTTATATTATGCTGCAGAAATTTTTGACGCTACACCTGATTACGAGGTTACATCAAAAGCATGGGTCGGCTCCGATTGCTTGCAGTTAGCATTAAATCCCGGAAAACTCATAGACAAATCAGAAGGAATATTCTTTACATTCGGTGCAACTAGATACGATGAAGTAGTTGCATACAGACACAATTACGACGAAAAGCTTGTATCTGACATGGTAACAGGTAAAGCAAGCGGCCACGTAAGCGGAAATGAAAGCTATATAATTGAAGTACTTATTCCTTGGGATTTATTTAAACTTGATGTTAAAAGTGGTAATAAAATTAATACTACATCATTTGAACCTAAAAACGGCGCTGAAATTTCTTTGTTACCTTGTGTAATCAATTGTAAAGACGGCGGAGCCACATTAGAAGCTGCTTATAAGTTTAAAGGAACAAGCTTTACTGTTTCACAATTTGTTCCCGGTAAACTTGTTGATTAAAAATAACGTAAAAATAATTGAATATTATTACGAAATACTGTTGACTATGACCTCCTTAAGTGTTAAAATCTAACATACGAGTGTTAAAAATTAACATTTGTATTGTATATTATTAATTACTACTAAATACAACACCAAGGAGGTTATTCAATGGCAACGCCAATTATTATGCCCCGTCAGGGCCAGTCAGTTGAAAGCTGCATTATTTCTAATTGGGCCAAAAAAGTTGGAGACAAAGTTGCGATAGGCGACACATTGTTTACTTATGAAACCGACAAAGCTACGTTCGACGAAGAAGCAAAAGTTGAAGGTACTATGTTGGTTCATTTTTTTGATGAGGGTGACGATGTTCCGTGTCTTACAAATGTTTGCGTTATAGGTAACGAAGGTGAAGATGTTTCATCATTCTCCCCTAACGGTGCTGCTCCTGCCGCACCCGCACCTACTCCGGCTCCTGCACCAGCTCCGGCTCCCGCTGCACCTGTTGCACCTGTTGCACCCGCTGCTCCCGCAGGCCCTAAGTCAAATGCAAACCCGGTAATTATGCCCCGTCAGGGACAATCAGTTGAGAGCTGTATCATTTCTAAATGGAATGTTAAGGTAGGAGACCAAGTTAAGGTCGGCGATAATCTTTTCACATACGAAACAGATAAAGCTACATTTGATGAAGAATCAAAATTTGATGGAACTGTTCTTGCTATTTTCTTTAGTGAGGGTGACGATGTTCCTTGTCTTACTAATGTTTGTGTTATTGGTGAAGCCGGTGATACATATGCTGAGTTTGATCCTAATGCTGCTTCTGCTCCTGTTGCAGAGACACCTGCCCCTGCTGCAGTTTCCGCACCTGTAGTTGAAACTACACAGGTTGCTGCTGCTCCCGTTGTAAACAACGAAGGCAGAATATTCATTTCTCCAAGAGCTAAAAATTGTGCTGAAAGAGCCGGTGTTAATCCTGCTTTTGTTGCAGGTACAGGCCCTTATGGCAGAATCATAGAAAAAGATGTTAAAGATTTCATCGCTGCAGGCGGTAATACAACATACGCTGCAAGTGCTCAAGCTCAAGCAGGCATGAACGGTACAGGTTTTGCAGGCAAGATTTCAGTTGCTGATATCAATGCTCCTGTTTCTGCTCCTGCCGCATCCGCTCCTGTTGCCGCTGCTCCCACAGCAGATGCACCTAAAGCTGACGCTGACTTCGAAGATGTTAAGATACCGAATATCCGCAAGGTTATTTCAAAATCAATGCATGCTTCCCTTTCTACAATGGCACAGCTTACTCTTAATGCTTCTTTTGATGCAACAAATATCCTTGCTTTCAGAAAGCAGCTTAAAGAGAACAAAGACAAGCTCGGACTCAATAACATCACAATCAATGACATTATCATTTATGCTGTTTCAAGAACAATTCTTGCACACAAAGATCTTAATGCTAACTTCATTAACGATGGTACAACGATGCGTTATTTCAAGAATGCTCATATCGGTGTTGCTGTTGACACACCAAGAGGTCTTATGGTTCCTACACTTATGAATGCAAACCTTAAATCTCTTAACGACATCTCCGCAGAGGCTAAAAAACTTGCTACTGATGCTCAGGCAGGCACAATTAACCCTGACCTTCTCAAAGGTGGTACATTTACTATTACTAACCTCGGAACAATGGGTATTGAGTCATTTACACCTGTTATCAATCCTCCTCAAACAGGAATTCTCGGTGTAAACACTCTTGAGACTCGCGTTAAGAATGTTAACGGCGAAATGAAGATGTATCAAGCAATGACACTTTCTCTTACATTCGACCACAGAGCTTTGGATGGCGCTCCTGCTGCCAGATTCCTCCAAGAACTTTGTAAGAATCTTGAGAATTTCACAATGCTTTTAATTAAATAAGAAAGAGGTGCATTTACATGGTATATGATTTAATCGTTATCGGTGGTGGACCTGCCGGATATTTAGCTGCAGAGCGTGCAGGACATGCAGGTCTTAATACGCTCCTTATAGAAAAAAGATTTATAGGTGGTGTTTGTCTTAACGAAGGATGTATTCCTTCTAAGGCTCTTCTCTACTCCGCTAAAATTTATGATGGCGCAGCACACGGAGAGAAATACGGTGTTTCCGTAAAAGACATTAAACTTGACCACAACTTTGTTGTTGAGCGCAAGAATAAAGTAGTTAATACTCTTGTTAGCGGTATCAAATCAAAACTTAAAAAGAACAAAGTTACTGTAGTTATGGCAGAAGGTAAAGTTGTTGGCAGATCAGCAGAAGGTTTTAATGTTTCTGCCGGTGACCAAACTTACACAGGTGCAAAGCTTTTAATAGCTACAGGTTCTGTACCGGTTACTCCTCCGATTCCGGGAGTTAAAGAAGGTCTCGAGTCAGGATTTATTGTTACTAACCGTGAAATCCTCGACCTTAAAGAAGTTCCCGAGAAATTTACAATTATCGGCGGCGGTGTTATCGGTCTTGAAATGGCTTCATATTTCAACACAGCAGGCTCAAAAGTTACTGTTATCGAAATGATGGACAAAATTGCAGGTCCTACAGACAGAGAAATTTCTGAAATTCTTCTTAAGAATTATCAAAAGAAAGGTATCACTTTTAATCTTGGTTGCAAGGTTGTTGGTGTTGAGCCCGGCAAAGTTCTTTATGAATCAGAAGGCAAAACTTATGAAGTTCCTTCTGACAAAGTTCTTCTCAGTATCGGCAGACGCGCATTCACAGAAGGACTTGGACTTGAGACAATCGGTGTAGAAACAGAAAGAGGCAAAATTAAGACTGACAACAAAGGTCGTACAAATATTGCAGGTGTTTATGCTACAGGCGACGTTAACGGTTACTCTATGCTTGCTCATACTGCATACCGTGAAACAGAAGTTGCTATCAATGATATTCTCGGTATCAAAGATACAATGCGCTATAATGCAATTCCTTCTGTTATTTATACAAATCCCGAAGTTGCAGGTGTTGGTGAAACAGAAGAGACTGCTAAGGCAAAAGGCATTGATTACGAGGTAGCAAAACTTTCTATGATGTATTCAGGAAGATACGTTGCAGAAAATGAAGGCGGAGACGGTATAATCAAAGTTCTTATCGATAAAAAATACAGAAATGTTATCGGCGTTCACATGATCGGTAACTATTCTTCTGAGATTATCTACGGTGCAGGTGTTATGATTGAGACAGAAATGCCCGTTAAGGATATTAAGAAACTTGTATTCCCCCACCCTTCAGTTTGCGAAGTTATCCGTGAAGGTATATTTGAGTTTAATGACTAAGATTATATAAAAGAAAGAGGTAAGATTTTATGCCAAAATCACAATTTATTGATCAAAAGACAGTAAGAAAAAGCGGCTGGATAAAATATCAGGATACTCCTGTTAACCAGTATAAGAAAACTATCGAAGAAGAGAAAGCAAACTACACTAAAGAAGAATTCCTCCGTATTTACAGAGACATGTTCATCATTCGTGAGTTTGAGATGATGCTTAACAGCATTAAGACAACAAGTGAGTACAATGGTATTCAATACAGCCACCCCGGACCGGCTCACCTTTCAATCGGACAAGAGGCTTCAGCTGTAGGTCAAGCTTATTTGCTCGATACAAATGACTGGATTTTCGGTTCACACAGAAGCCACGGCGAAATCCTCGCAAAAGGTCTTTCTGCAATCGAAAAACTCAGCGATGCAGAGCTCATGAAAATCATGGAAGAATATTTTGATGGTTCTATCCTCAAAATTGTTCAAAAAGACCAAACAACTGTAAAAGAGCTTGCAATTGACTTCTTGATGTACGGTACTCTTGCAGAAATCTTCGCAAGAGAGACAGGTTTCCACAAAGGACTCGGCGGTTCAATGCACGCATTCTTCTGCCCCTTCGGTATTTATCCTAACAACGCTATCGTTGGTGGTAGTGCAACAATCGCAACAGGTTCTGCTTTATTTAAGAAAGTAAACAGAAAACCCGGTATTGTAATCGCTAACATCGGTGATGGTTCAATGGGTCGTGGTCCTGTTTGGGAAGCTATGGCATTCGCTACAATGGATCAGTATAAGAAACTCTGGGAAGGCGATATGCAAGGAGGACTCCCCCTTATATTCAACTTCTACAACAACCAATACGCAATGGGCGGCCAGACAAACGGAGAGACAATGGGTTACGAAATTCTCGCAAGAATGGGCGCAGGTGTTAACCCTGAGCAAATGCATTCCGAACGTGTTGACGGTTACAACCCATTGGCTGTTATTGATGCTATCCGCAGAAAGAAAGAAATCCTTGCACAGAAAAAAGGTCCTGTTCTTCTCGATACTCTTACATACAGAACAACAGGTCACTCACCTTCTGACGCATCAAGCTACAGAACAAAAGAAGAAATCGATATGTGGTTCGAGGGCAACTCAGTTAACGAGTATAAGAATAAACTTATCAAAGCTAAAGTTGCTACAGCTAAAGAATTCGATGCTATCGACAAGAGCTGCGTAGAGCTTATCACAAAGATTTGCGCTATGTCTGTTGATACAACAATTTCACCTCGTATGGACTTCATCAAGAATCCTCGTCAGTTAGAAGACCTTATGTTCTCTAACAAGAAGATTGCAAAGATGGAAGATCGCGAGCCCGATGTTCTTATGCCTAAAGAAGAGAACCCCAGAGTTCAGCAAATCGCTAAGAAAGAAAGATTTGCTTTTGATGCAAATGGTAAACCTTTCTCAAAACTTAAGACATACAACTACAGAGACGCTATATTTGAACCTATCATGGATAAATTCTATGAAGATCCTACATTGGTAGCTTATGGTGAAGAAAACAGAGATTGGGGCGGTGCATTCGCTGTATACAGAGGACTTACAGAGGCTCTTCCTTATCACAGATTATTCAACTCACCTATCGCTGAAGCAGCTATTGTTGGTACAGGTGTTGGTTATGCAATGAGCGGCGGACGTGCAATCGTTGAGCTCATGTACTGCGACTTCCTCGGATGTGCAGGCGACGAAATCTTCAACCAAATGGCTAAATGGCAATCAATGAGTGCAGGCGTACTCAAAATGCCTTTAGTTCTTCGTGTATCAGTTGGTTCTAAATACGGTGCACAGCACTCACAAGACTGGACTTCACTTTGTGCTCATATCCCCGGTCTTAAGGTATGCTTCCCTGCTACACCTTATGATGCAAAGGGTCTTATGACAACAGCTCTTAACGGAACAGATCCTGTTATCTTCTTTGAGAGCCAGAGAATCTATGATAAAGGTGAAGAATTCCATAAGGGCGGCGTTCCTGCTGAGAGCTATGAAATCGAATTCGGCGAGCCCGACATCAAGAGAGAAGGTAAAGATATTACTATCCTTACAATTGGTGTTACACTTTACAAGGCATTAGAAGCTGCTAAGATTCTTGAAGAGAAATACGGAATTTCCGCAGAAGTTATCGATGCTCGTTCACTCGTTCCTTTCAACTATGAGAAAGTTCTTGAATCTGTTAAGAAAACAGGTAGACTTGTTCTTGCAAGTGATGCTTGTCAGAGAGGTTCATTCCTTAACGATATAGCTGAAAATGTAACAGAAATGGCATTTGATTACTTAGATGCTCCTCCGGTAATTGTTGGTGCTAAAAACTGGATTACACCTGCTTATGAGTTTGATGCAGACTTCTTCCCGCAGGCTACATGGTTCTTAGATGCAATCAACGAAAAGATTATGCCTCTTAAAGGACATGTAAATACTCCTAATGTTAACTACACAACAACTGAGCGTATCCGTACAGCTAAGAAAGGTGTATAATAATGCCCGACGAGAGAAGAAAGTCTATATTATCAATAATAGATGAATATGGAGAAATTTCTCTTACCGAGTTAAGTTCTTTATTTCCTGACGTGTCGTCTATGACGATACGTCGGGATTTATCAGAGCTTGAAAGCCGCGGCAGTATTATTCGTACAAGAGGCGGCGCGTTAAGTGTGCGCAAATTTAATTCCACACTTACTTTTCATCACACCGGTGAAGAAAACGAGTATTCTTTAAGAGCTCGTGAAAACATTGTTCAAAAACAAAACATTGCAAAAAAGGCCTTATCTTTTGTTCAAAAAGGTCGTTCTATTTATTTTGATGCCGGTTCTACAATTATGGCTCTTGCAGAGCTTGTTCCAAATGAAAATATGACAATTATTACAAACGGAATAAACGTAGCACAGGCGCTTGTTTCAAATTCCAATATTAATGTTATGGTTCCTGCCGGTACCATAAACAGAAATACCCTTTCCGTATCCGGTTCCGATTCATTTAATTTTATTGACAAAATCAATATTGATCTTGCCTTTATGTCAGCGTCGGCTTTTTCTGCTGAGGCAGGTTTTAGTGTTTCCAACATCAATGAAGCAGAGCTTAAAAGAAAGGTAATTTCCAGAGCAAAAAAAGTTATAATGCTCTTAGACAGCAGCAAAATCGGCAAAGACCTTCTGTTTACCCTTGCCGACATTAGCGATATTCATGTTCTTATTTCAGACGGGAATCTACCCGATGAGATTTTTAAACTTGCCGACGAATACGGCGTAACGGTTATCTCATAAACAACTGCACAATAATTTTCCCGTAAATCGGACTTGTATAAACACCGATTCCTGTTTCTGTAAAATCACCGTTTGTTATATTTTTCATGTGACTTTCTGAATTCATCCACGCATAAAAAGCACCGTCAACAGTTTGATTTCCTGCTATATTTTCGGCTGCAGAAGTAAAATTCAATCCGTAAGCTTTCATCATTTCAAAAGGAGAACCGTAGCAAGGAGATTGATGTGAAAAATAATTGTTTATAACCATGTCTCTGGCCTTTTCAAAAGCAACCCTACTCAATTCTTCACTGTACTCTAAACGACCTGCACCGCGCTCCTGGCGTACATTATTTGTGAGGGATAGTAATCTTTGTGCATCATCGCTTATATTTTCCGGCATCACAACATCTTCTGAAATATTCGGTGCCTCCTCGTCAGGTACTTTTGCATCGTTTTTTGAATCGTCGGATACTGTTGTTAAATAGCCTCCGTTTACAAATCCTACTTGATTTGTATTATAATCATATACTGCAAACCAATCTTCAACCTGACCTAAAATTTTTACTGCTTGTGACTTACTTATTGATGCTATAACAGAATAATCCGTTCCCGGACCTGTACGCAATTTTAATCCGGAAACATTTACAGTTGCATTTCCTGTTTTGTACATAAAAGTGTCGCCGCCATCATCAGATGCGCCTACATTAGATGTTAACATAATAACAAGCATAACAAATATAAGCATCCAAACACAGCACTTTGTTTTTTTGTTCATAATCGATAACCTCCGTTCGTTTGTATGACACGGATATTATTACCGATTAGAATTATTTTATTCGTATTTGGGCTCAACTGATATTTCTTTCTCCGGCAACATTTCTTTTGGCAAAGCAGATAAATTATCAGGAATCAAACGACTTGCCCAAAGCATTTGATATTTATAGCCAAACAGGCGATTTACTTCATTTACACCATATTTGCCGTCTCCTATAATAAAATGTCCTAAAAAGGCCAAATGCGCGCGAATTTGATGTGTTCTGCCCGTCAAGAGATTAATTTCAAGCTCTGTAGTATTATTTTCTTTATTATATGAAGCAGTAACTACCTCAGTTGATATTTCCTTGCAATATTTTTTCTTATCCTTATATATATACACAATATTTTTTTCACTATCTTTAAAATGCCAAGCTTTGTGTAGTCCAAGTAATTTTTCTGCGTTTCCCCACACAATACATTTATATATTTTTTTGAAAACTCTGTTATTGATTGCATTTTTTAACAAATCTGTATAATTTATATCTTTTGAAATTATTATAAGACCGCCTGTGTTCCTGTCGATTCTGTGGCAAAGCTCATAATTTGAATTAAAATCACTATTAATAATATCTATTAAGCTGTTTTCTTTTTTCGCATTATCAAAAACAGAAATACCCTGTTTTTTGTTAATTATAAGCACATAATCATTTTCAAATACAACATCGTATACTTTTGTTGTCTTAATATTGACATAAGCCTCAACGATATCTCCTTCTTTTAAGACAATATTGTTTGATACACGTTTCCCGTTAATTTTTATATCTCGTTTGCGAAATGCTTTATACAACGTATTCTTATCAATATTATAATTTGCCAAAAGTATACGCTCTATATTTTTATTTTCTTCTTTTTTTTGAACAATGTGTTTAATCATATTACTTAATATTAAAAAAGCAATCTGCTAAATATAATTTAACAGATTGCCAAACAAACTAAAAATAATCAGTAATTATTCTCTTGTTTCCCATCCACGCATACGGAAGTCTTTGAGCATTTTTTCCATTGTAGAATAGTTAGCATCCCAAGCATCAGCAGCAGCCTCAAATGTGATAACATAGAAACCTTCTTTACTAACTGTAACAAACATCATACCCTTCCAGTCAACACCATCAACAGTAAATGTATAAGGAACCTTCTGGAATGTTATCTTATTATAATATACTGTTGTTGATTTGATGCTCTCTTGTGTATCTTCTATTTCTTGTGACCAAACGAAAGCTGCTCTTGGATTATTTTCTTCGTCTTCAATAAAGAGATTATTAAACTCCAAAGGATAATCAGCGCTCTTACCTACAAGACCAAGAAGGAAATCTCCACCTGTAGCTCTCATAAAAGGATACTTTAAAGAATAAACACTATATTTTACTTTATCAGCATTAGCTGTAGGAGAAAGCTGTGCAACAAGGCCGCAGTCAGTAATATATTGATTCTTAGAACCGTCAGCATATTGCTCAATTTTCTTTATGTAATTACCGTCATTACCTGCTTTAAGTGTCCAATCATCAGGATAACCTTGCTCGAAGTAATAACGAATGCTGTTTAACTGCTTATCGAAAATGTAAGACTCGGAAATTGGTGTCGGATCTTTTTTACATCCTACTACAGTAAACATTGACACAACTGCCAATAAACAAAGCATGATTCTTGTTAATATTTTTTTTGAGTACATAAAACCCCTCCATAAAGTGTAATAATTATTATATATAACTTTCTTAAAGTATAACAGAATGTAACAATAAATACAATAAAATCTTAAACAAACATTTTGTTAAATTATTGTAAATAAAGTCCCTTTAAGATTGCAGTTTTTCAATTATATTTGTTATAAGCGGAATAACATCTTTCTTTCTTGACATTATCGTGTTATAACAGAAGTCTTCTTCGTGATTATTGCCGCCAAGGTCTGATTTAATTTCTTCTGAAATACCACCGCTTGCAAATCTTAGTGTTGTTAAACCTTCTTTTAAATCAACAAAAATAACCATGAGAAGA
>JAFZEI010000124.1 GCA_017560765.1 Clostridia bacterium
GACGGCAGCACCTACGTCAAAACCTACAGTTAAGCCGACAGTAGCACCGAAAACCACAGCTCCGACTGTGAAGCCGACGGCAAAACCGACAGCAACAGTAAATCCTAAAGCGAAGCCGACACCCACACCGACAGCCAAGCCAACTGTAGCACCGTATGACGATGCAAAGGCGCAGTATTGGGTTGATTTTGCAGAAGAATACGCAGCAAGCATCGGACTTAGGGTTACTGATGCAGAAGAATACGCAAGATATACAATGGATATGATGCATATTGAGCTTGGAAAAGAACATATAACATACAGTTTGATTGACGGTACTAAATATGTTGCAATCTATCACACATTGAAAGATGTTGTAAGGGAAAATTCTTCTTGGGACACACCCGAAGTTGTATATGCAAAAAGAAATCAAGCATATATACAAGAGGATTTAATTAGCGCTCTTGATAATTACAAACGAGTTGGTATCAAAGGTGTATGTATATGGTATGAAAAGTACGATAGCGAATTTGCACCTACTGCAGACGCCTACCAAATATACATTGCATATAGTGGATTAAACGAAAACTAAATAACACAATACATTAATCTTAAAGATTGATAAATAAGCAGCATTTAAAAGAAATTTTAAGTGCTGTTTTTTTATACACAAATTTATATCAGAAAGGATTGATAAAATGAGAAAATGTTTAAAAAGAAGCGTTGTCTTGCTTCTTTTACTAACATTGTGTTTAACCGCAATAAATGCCATAAACACTACCCCTGCCAATGCTGCAGCTAATGAAATAATGGTTTTCCCATATCCACGCCCTGCAGATAACAATAAAAATAATTGGGGCAAAGAAGCTATGTCATTTATGGGCGGTTGGTCACAAAGGGCTGCAGATAACTTTTCAGTCTACAGCAATGACTACTCCGGCAAGATATATTACTGTATCGAACCGGGCGAGTATATCAAAACCGGAGATTCGTATGTTGAGAAAGACGAATCGTATTGGGACGATTTTCCAAGCAACAGCACCATTGACAGAAAACGAATTAAAGAACATATCGGACGAATATTCCAATATGGATATATCGGCAAGATTAACCTTAATTGGACTTCTCAAAATGATGCTGATACTTTAGGAAATGTAATTGCAACGCAGATACTGATATGGGAAACGGTTGTAGGAGAACGTGACAGCGAATTTAACCATGTTGCTCCCGGTGCTGCTTATGATGCAGTGTTGGATATAGTATCACCGAACCACCCGGTATATAGTCAAATAATGAAACAATATAACCGCATAGTAAAGGCAATGCAAGGGCATTTAGGTTCGCCAAGCTTTATGGCAGAAGACCCAAATTTAGCTCAGACGGTAGAACTTAAATGGAACGGCACAGAATATTCTGCGACCCTTACCGACACAAACAACGTGCTTTCACACTTTGATATTAAATCTGAAAATACTAATGTAAAAGTAACTGTTAGCGGTAACAAATTAATACTTACATCAAAGGCAGCGGTAAAAGACGTTTCAATATATGCAAACAGAACGCTGAAACGAAGCGGACTAATTACGTGGAGTTCATCGACAAGGCAAGACCTTGCCACATATTCTGCCGAAGTATCAGACCCGCTTGAGGCATTTATAAAACTAAAGACACAGCAAACCGGCAGCATCAAAGGTATAAAGGTTGATACAAACGGAAATCCGCTTGCCGGTGCTGAAATCGGACTGTTTTATGGCAGCGAAACAAACTTAATTGCAAAAGAAGCAATAAAGGTATTAACAACCGGTGCAGACGGAGTATTTGAGTTCGATAATATTGCCTATGGCAAATATATTGTAAAAGAGCTTACAGCTCCGAACAACTATAAGATTGACGATACAGCATATAAGGTTGAGATAAGCGAGAACCAAAAGCTCGTTGAGCTTGAGATAGTAAATACGTTTAATCCCGGTACAATATTAATCCAAAAATCATCTGACGATAATGCAGTTGCCGGAATAGAATTTACTGTTACAGGCGGCGCCCTGACAGAGCCATTAAAAGGCGTTACCGATGAAAAAGGTAATATAACTTTTTCCAATCTGACACCGGGTGAATATGCGGTTGCCGAGACTGTTCCCGACAAATACAAGCCA
>JAFZEI010000125.1 GCA_017560765.1 Clostridia bacterium
AGCTGTAGGAGCAGTTGTAGCTGCCTCTGTAGCAGGTGCTTTTGTAGCGTCTGTATTCTCTGTATCATTACCGCAAGCGGCAAATACAGAAACACTCAAACAAATAACCATTATAAGTATTAAGAATTTTTTCATAATTTCATGTCCTTTCTATTATGATTTTTATAACTGTACGCTCAGTATATCATCACAACAAATAAATTGCAATTCATATTTGCAACTTTTCCTACTTTGCTTTTTTTCGTCCAATTTCATAGCCTTTGGGGACGAAATTCTGCCGCACCGCCATGTCTTTTTCCGTCGACCTACCGGCGATAGCTTTTTTCTTCCTATTTCATGGCCTTTTGGGACGAAATTCCATCGCACCGCCATGTCTTTTTCCGTCGACCTACCGGCGATAGCTTTTTTCTTCCAATTTCATAGCTTTTGGGGACGAAATTCCATCGCACCGCCATGTCTTTTTCCGTCGACCTACCGGCGATAGCTTTTTTCGTCCAAATTCATAGCCTTTTGGGACGAAATTCTGCCGCACGCCGCCATATTCCGTCGCGCGCCACTAAATTTTATACAATATATTCCATTTGACATATCACTTATTATTTTTTATAATTTTCATACATTAACTTATTAAGGAATATTGCACCATGAACAGAAGCACTCACAAAAGACAAAAAAACACAAAGCATCAAGATTCATCTTTTTTTACGCACTTTGATTTACATAGAAGCACTAAGCGCTTATCAGTGTTACTTTTTGGTCTGTTGCCCTTTTTGTGCGTTCTTATTGTTTCGATAAGAGGAATTTCTTTAAATGCTGACAGCAAACGCGGTTACGCATACGTCAGCACAACAGATACATCATTAGCAGTGAGACTTTCAGCCGGCACAAATTCAATGCTACTGGACAGATTGCAAAAAAACTCACAAATACTCGTAACAGGAGCCGCTGTAGACGGTGCAGGCGCGACTTGGTACGAGATTAAGTATTTAAGAGCCGCAAATCAATACAGGACAGGCTACGTACACTCAGACTATGTAAAATTTTATAACGACATAGCGGCCGTAGGCGAAGACCCCGAATTCGAAATTTTCATGGAATCTCAAAAGTTCCCCGAAAGCTATAAAGTTTATTTAAGAATTTTGCACAAGCAGCACCCCAATTGGATTTTCAACGCACAACACATTGATATGGAATGGAGTTACGCTTTAGCCGAAGAATCAAAAGTAGGTACAAATATGGTTCAAAAACACTTCCCTGCTTCTTGGTTCTCAATGGAAGAAGGCGCCTTTGATTGGAAATCACAAACATGGAAAGAATTAGACACAAATTGTTACGGTTCATCTGCAACCATAACAGCTTATTTCCTTGACCCTCGCAACGGACTTTATAATGATTCTGTGATTTTTCAATTTGAAGATTTAGCGTACATTCCGGAGCTTCACGATACAGAAGACACAGCATCAGACACATACAATGTATTAAAAGGAACATACCTTGCCGGCGAGTACTCTTTTGAGGCACCTTACAACGAGCTCTACCCCTCCTACGGAATAGTAACCGAAGCCCCCACTGCAACTATCGAAACAACAACAGAGGCAGCTTCGACCGCAGAGCCGACTCCGACCGCAGATGCAGCTTCAACCGCAGAGGCAACCGCCACAACTGAGACAACCTCAACTGCTGCACCCTCGCAAACTCCGGCAGAACCCACTTTAGATCCGAACGCACCCATAAAATATAAATTTACATACGTTGACACTTTATTAGAAGCCGCAAAATATGCAAAAGTAAGTCCTTTCTTTATAGCCTCACGAATAAGACAAGAGGTTGGTTCAGGCTCACAGCTGTCATTTGGAACATACCCCGGTTACGAAGGATATTTCAACTTCTTTAACATTGGTGCATACGCTCACAGTAACAGGCCTGCTCGCGAAAACGGTGCAATTTATGCAAAAAACAATAATGAAGAAGGTTCTTATCTAAGACCGTGGTCGAATCCATACCGTTCAATTCTCGGCGGTGCTGATTTCTTGGGCAGCGGATATATCAGAAGAGAACAAAATACATTGTACTTACAAAAATTCGATGTAACAAATGGGGATAATGGTTATTTTTACCACCAATATATGTCAAATGTAAACGCTCCTTCTTCTGAAGCTTCCTCAATGAAAAAAGCGTATACAAATTCAGGAATATATGAAGGCCGCGCCTTTTCATTCCAAATTCCCGTTTACAAAAACATGCCGGAGCTTGCAGCGTGCGAGCCATATTCCGACAACAGTAAAGCCACAAACAACAACTGGTTATCATCCCTTAGCGTAGAGGGCGGACAATTCACAACTGATTTCTCACGCACATCGTATGAATACACCGTTAAAGTTTCAAGCGCGGTTTCAAAAGTAAATATTGCCGCAACACCTTGTGCAAGCGGTGCAACTTTGATGGGTACAGGCGAAGTTTTGCTTACAGGGGAAACAACGAAGCACGTAATTACTGTTTTTGCACCCAGTTACGAAATGCGCACATACACTCTTAATATAGTTAAAAGTACGGAAATTGCAACGCCTACTGTAGCACCGACAGCGACTCCGACTATAGTGCCTACGGCTACTGCAACTGCAATTCCCACAGCCACAGCCACATCTACGACAGCGCCAACAACAGCGCCAACAACAGCACCTACAACAGCACCTACAATGACTCCTACTCCCGACCCTAAGGTTGAGAGTACGGAATATTCGCTTGGTACGTTTGTATCAGGCGTTGAGCCTCAAACTTCCGTTACTGATTTTATCGGTAAGTTCAAGGTTTCTAACGGCAGTATTCAATTTGTTGATTCAAAGGGCAACGCCAAAGCAACCGGCATTGTTGTAACCGGCGACGTTTTGCAAATATATAAAAACAGTGAGTTATTTGCAGATTATCCTATTGTAGTTTACGGTGACGTTAATGCGGATGGCAAAATTTCGATTATGGATATGATTTCGATTCAAAGGCAGCTTGTAAAATTAGACAGCTTGACCGGTGCATATATAGAGTCTGCTGATGCCAATAATGACAAAAAATGCTCGATTATGGATATGATTGCAATTCAGAGACATCTTGTCAAATTAGGCAACATCAGCCAAAGCAGGAAATAATCACGAAACAAGGAGAAAACAAATATGAGAAGGTTATTAAAAAAGACAAAAATTTTACCTATGTTTTTATTTATATCAATTATATTAACTCTATTTACTTTATCCGCAGTGCCGACAGGCAGCTCAGCGGCAGGTACCGTAGATGTTTTTATTGACGCAAACAGTTCTGTTCCCAAAGGACAAACATTGAAGCTTTCCGTTCGAATTGAAACAAATGTGGGAGCAATGGTAGATTTGGAAATTTCTTACAATAGTTCCAAGTTGAATTGTAAAAGCTGTTATGCGCCTAATGACTCGGCAGCCCTTTTTAATGATAACGGTTCAACAATATATGTTGCTACATCTTCTTTAAAAACATCTCATAAGTATGATTTTACTTTTGAGTGCAAGAGTGAAGGTGCTGTTACTTTTAAGGTTACGGGTTCTTGCGGAACACTGGAAGCAGAGGAACTTCCTGTCTCTTTAGAAAAAACAGTGACAGTTTATTCTCCCACTCCTACTCCCACACCAACTCCCACTCCTACTAAAACTCCCTCACATACTACTTATGCGCCCACGCCTTCGCAAACGCAGGCTGTAACACCTACGCAAAGACCTTCCCATACACCTTTTAACCCAAGTGCTGACCCAAGCGCTACTCCTTCTTCTGATTTAGAATTTATCTATAACGGAGAAATCCGTTATATAGCTGATAATTACGAAGAAAAAGATGTAGTTTTACCGGAAGGCTTTGAGAAACGATTATTTAAATATAAAGACAGCAATATTTCAGGCGCGCAGAATTCTTCCGGTGTGAAACTTATTTACGCTACTGACGTATTGGGAGAAAATGGTTCTTTTTACATTTTTATAAATTCGGCAACACCTTTAATGCCATATTTGGAAATTCCTTACAACGGTAATAATTATGTTTTTATAACTTTTGACGAAAAGCCGGAAAACCTCACCGAAACAACCCTTCTTTTGGGTGAAAATACAGTTATTGCCTATACAATAAGCAATGAAGAATACAAGGATTTTCTTGTGCTTTATGGTTTTAAAGCCGGCGGTGAGCTTTTCTATTATTTGTATGACAATACAGAAGGAACTTTACAAAGATGTATAGATCCGTCAATTTTGGAAAAATCTGCAAACGGCGGTTTGCCTACGGAATCACCTGTGCCCGGCTCTACCGGAGCGCCTACTTCCTCACCGAGCCCCGTACGTGTGTATCCCGAAAATGAATTTCAACTGAATAAAAAAGATTTGCTTTTTATAATAATAGCTGTATGTATTACTGCAATTATAATTGCAGTGATTGTAATTATTGTTCGCAGCAGAAGAATAGCCGAAAGTTTTGAAAACGAAGAGGACTTTTTCGACGACAGCAGTGCCTACGCTATTGCCGCGGCAAAGGCTGCTGCAGAAGCAGAAGAGACAGAAGCTGCAGAAGAGACAGAGGAAACTGAAAAACCCGAGGAATATTCCGTAGAAGATTCTGCAAAAGAGACTTTCAATTTCGACGACGATGATGATGACGAAATATTACAGCTCAGAAATGATTGAGCGCGCTGTATCTTCGCTAACAAAATTTGAATAAACTGCATTAGCTGCGTTTGTGCCCGGCGCAAATTGCACCATTTGACCGATTCCCTTTTGGAAAACGAATCTCAACTTGCCGCCGCGAACTTTTTTGTCAGTGTATAATTTTTTAACTAAGGCTTCTTTGTCAATTTCTTGCGGAATTTTGACAGGAAGCTTTGCTTTTTCTAAAAGTGATTCTACCCTGTTCACATCATCTTGCGTACAATAACCGAATTTGCGACCTAACTTAATTTGCGCCATAATGCCGATAGACACGGCTTCGCCATGGTACAACGTATAATCGCTTACGGTTTCTATCGCCCTGCCCACGGTATGTCCTAAGTTAAGGATTTCCCTTAATCCTTGCTCCTTTTCGTCTATCATTACAACGTTATATTTTATCTCGCAATTTTTTTCTGCAATATGTTTGCACACTTGAGAGTCCATATCGAATACTTTTTCAATGTTTTCTTCTAAATATCCAAAAAATTCCTTATCTGCCATGCAAGCGTGTTTTATTGTCTCGGCAAGTCCGCCGGAAACATCTCTTTGCTCAAGTGTCTTCCATGTTGCGGTGTCGATAAAAACCTTCTTTGGTTGATATATAAGTCCTATGAGGTTTGTTGCCGCCTCAGTATCAACTGCAGTTTTTCCGCCAACGGAAGCATCTGCTGCTGCCAAAAGTGTTGTTGCGTAATTTATAAACGGAACGCCTCTTGCGAAAGTTCCTGCTACAAAGCCTGCCATATCTGTGACCACACCGCCGCCATGGGCTATAATCAAAGTATCTCTGCGATAGCCCCACTCTATGAGCTTATCTTCTATATATTCTTTGATTTTTCTTGTTTTGCTTTTTTCTCCTGCAGGAAAAACTACTGTATTGACTTTTACTGCGTTTTCACCTGCAGCGGCTTGTATTGCGGCTTCTTTTACGATTTTTTCAAAATTTTTGCCGTATATGGTGTGAACATTTGAGTCTGTTATGATTGCTATGTTTCTTTTTTGCTGTTGCAGGCTTTCTGTTAAATATTCTTTTAAATTATTTAACAAGTTGCTGCCTATTTCTATATCATATGAATCGTCTACGGTTTTTACAAGATTTACGTGAAATTTCATATTGAACACTTCCTTGATTATACGGAATAATACTTTGTTTCGTTGTATTTTAGCACAAGTATCTGACGTGTCAAGAAAAAACAAAACAAGATAGATAAAACACGCGCTTCCATTCTTGCCAAATTATTGTAATGCTGTTGACAAAAAGGCTGTTTTTGCTAAAATGATTTTATAAAATTTTACAGCTATTTCAGATAAATCAGGTGTTTTTATGACTAACGAGAAATTTTGTTATATTTTCGGTGCCGGGCCTATAACGGTCCCCTTAAAATTTATACCTTCTAAAGCAGAAGATTTTATAATCGCTGCTGATGCCGGCTATAATTTTTTAATTTCACAAGACATAAAACCACATCTTCTTGTTGGCGATTTAGATTCTCTAGGCTACACACCCAATGATATAGAGCTTGTTCAATTCCCCACTGTTAAAGATGACACCGATATGATGCTCGCACTAAACGAAGGCAAAAAGCGAGGATTCCGTAATTTTATAATTTACGGCGGAATCGGCGGCAAGCCGGAG
>JAFZEI010000126.1 GCA_017560765.1 Clostridia bacterium
CCTTCGAATAAAATGACAAAGGTTAATTACGGATATACAGACGGCATTATTAAACATGGCGGTATACCAATGATTTTCACTTTTGTGGAAGATGAGGCTGATATTCAGCAAATGGTGGATATGTGTGACGCCTTTTTGTTTGTAGGAGGGGTGGACGTTGACCCGACACTTTTTGGCGAAGAAAAGCTGAATGACACGGTAGATATTTCGCCTGAACGTGATGCCTTAGAAATTCCTGTTGTTAAAATGGCTATGGCACAAGACAAACCGATTTTGGGTGTTTGCCGAGGCATACAGATAATCAATGTGGCATTAGGAGGCACTCTTTACCAAGATTTGCCTGTACAGAATACAGCGCCCAATGCACTTATTCACAGTCAAAAAGTAGGATATCCCGAAGGTGGCCATAATATAGACATTGTAAAAGACACATTGTTTGATGAACTTTTCGGAGTGGAAAAAACATACGTCAATACATATCATCACCAATCTGTAAAAGATGTTGCGCCCGGTTTTACGGTGGGCGCATACGGAGAAGACGGTATAGTTGAGGCTATTTATATGAAAGAGCGCCCCTATGTCCTTGCAGTTCAATGGCATCCGGAGCTTATACGTCATCAACACGAATGCAGCGATAAAATTTTTGAATATTTTATGAAATGCGCATACAAAAAAATACAGGACTGTCAATAAACAGCCCTGATTTTTAGAAAAGGCGGAAACAGCCCATACTACAGCAGTATGGGCTGTAGTTGTATTCCGTCGAGAGCACAAGCGATTGTTTCGTTAACCAACGAAAAATCTGCGACGAGTGAAAACGGTTTTTTCACGCTGTCGTCTTGTCTGAAAGGTACAAAATAGTAATTTTTCATGCCAAGTAAAGTGCCTATATTCTTGGCATTTCCCGAAAGACCATCGTTCGTTGACACAGCAATTACTACGGGGCGATTGTTTCGTAAATGTGATTTGCACGCCATAAGTACAGGTGTGTCTGTGATAGCATTAGCCAGTTTTGCAATGGTGTTACCTGTGCAGGGAGCAACCACCACTACATCCAAAAGTTTTTTTGGACCAATAGGTTCGGCTTCTTTTATGGTACAAATAGGCTCATGACCCGTTATGCGCACCAAATTGTCATATAATTCCTCTCTCGTCATAAATCTTGTTGAAGTTTCAGAGGAGGAATATGACAGAATGGGATAAACAATTGCGCCGCGCTTTACAAGATTGTCAGCTACGGCAGCAACATTTCTATGGGTGCAGAAAGAGCCGGTCACAGCCAGACCGACGCGCAGTCCATCGAAGCATTCAAACATTTTACCAACTCCTTTGAATTAAAATTATATATTTTTTTCATTAAGTATATTGTAAACAACCTTTTGTATAATAAGTGCAGCACCTACAGGAGCTACTTTTCCCGGTAGCGACAATGCGTGAATTGCCCTGATATGGTGTGCTGCCGCATAATCAAAATCAATTCCGCCCGGCATAGAGGCAAGGTCGATAATAAGAGAATCAGGCATTACCGCATCAAGCAAATCGCTTCCGAAAATTTTATACGGAACGGTATTGTAGATTAATCTGATGTTTTCCAGCACCTTTGGCAATTCGTTGTAAGTGCAAAAATTTATGCCTTCTGCTTCGCAAATTGCAAAGTCCCGACTTTTTCTGGCGGCCACAGTCACCTCCGCACCCACATTCCGTAGCAAGCGAGCCAATGTTGAACCAACGCGCCCCATTCCGCAGACTAAAGCTTTTGTGCCGCGAATGGTGTAAGGCAGCTCTTCCATGGCTATTTGCAATGCTCCTTCTGCAGTAGGTACGGAATTCAGCACTGCCAGGTCATCTCTTGTGAGCAAATCTTCCCACTCCGGCATCTGGCTTTTGAGTTGCGACGGAATATTACCTCCTATTAACAGCTTTGTGTTGTTTTTTTGTGATAAATAGGCCGCTTCGGCAATTTTTGAAATTTCTATCTTCTCGTGATGAAACGGAGCGTTAAGGTAAACGCCGTTATTGATTGAAAAGGGGATAGGCCCTACGATTATGTCAGAAATTATAAATGATTCGCCAAGTTCAGAGCATCTTTGTGCAATATTTCCCGTGTTATCTAATGCAAATGTATGCACATTATGCCCGTCTTTTGCTAAAAGGTCACTGAGCTTTACACTTCGCATATCTCCACCTAAAACAGTAATCCTGTATTGTTTCATTTATTTTGCCTTCCTTAAAACCTTGTATTAACAATACAATTACATATTATGAAGAATACGGATTAACTGTTACCGTAGTAAGGAGCGCGCTGAAGGAAAAATAATTAGTTAAGCGATTGACAATTAATCGATTTAGTATTAAACTCTGTGAGAATTGAAAAAAGAAAGGTGCAGCAATATATGATTGAAAAAGACAATATATGTACAGAAAAAATGCCTTCTTTTGCTAAAGAAAATAAAGGTGCCGCTTTTTATTGGAGAATACGCAATATTAAGCACAGCAGAATGCTTGCAATAATTGATATGCTATCAGAATATGATTTACATTATACGCAACCTCCTGTGTTGGGCATAATCAGCAGAATGGACGGACCGACGCAAAAGGAATTGGCAGAGGCTATGAACACTTCTGCAGCTGCAATGTCGGCAACACTTAAGAGATTGCAGAAAGCCGGTTTGGTTGAGAGATTATCTTTAGAAGAGGACTCCAGAAAGAATAAAATCCGACTCACCGAGAAAGGAAAAAAATTTCACGAAGATACTTTTGGCAAAACCTTAGCAATAGATAAGACTATGCTTAACGGTTTTTCGGAGGAAGAGACGCAGCAACTTTTTGAATATCTGGACAGAATTCAAGCAAATATAGACGACGCAAAAAAAGCATAAAATAATTATAGGGAAGGTAATAAAATATGATAAAAAGATTAATAGCTTATTTTAAAAACTATAAGCTGCCGGCAATACTTTGCCCGGTATTGATGTTTTTTGAAGTATTGGGTGATGTTGCTATGCCAATGCTTATGGCATTGATAGTAAACAGAGTTTCCGACGCAAAAGATTTCACGAATGCAGATATATACTATATATTAAAAGTAGGCGGCTTTATGGTGCTGGTTGCTTTGGGAGCAATGTTTTGCGGTGCATTCAGTAGTTTTTTGGCGTCAACAGCATCTATGGGAGCAGGCGCGGAGCTGAGAGAAGATTTATTTAAAAAGATACAAACTTTTTCGTTTTCCAATATAGATTATTTTAGTGTACCTTCGCTAATCACAAGGATGACAACAGACGTAAATAACCTGCAGCAAACAGGTATGATGTGTTTAAGAATGCTTGTGCGCTCGCCCTTTATGTTCCTCTTTGCGCTTGTTATGTCGCTTTCAATACATACGGAATTAGCGTGCATCTTTCTGATTGCCATTCCTATTTTGGCCGTTGCTATTATTTTAATAATGAAAACGGTGCATCCCAGATTTATGGCTTTTCATGAAAGAATAGACGATCTTAATACTTCGGTGCAAGAAAATCTGACAAATATACGAGTAGTTAAATCTTTTGTGCGAGAAAAGCACGAGAAAGAAAAATTCAAAAAAGCAAATGATACACTTACAAATACGGGCATAAATGCAGTCAAAATTGTCATTATGAATATGCCGATAATGCAATTGATAATGTACGTTTGTATATTGGCAATTATATTCTTCGGAGGAAGAATTGTTGTAGATACAACTCTGGGAAGAATAGCTGAAGAGGTAGGTCTTAAAGCAGGTGATTTACTTAGTTTTATAACGTATGTAAGTCAAATTTTAACATCTCTTATGATGCTTTCAATGCTTTTTTTGCAATTTACAAGAGCAAGAGCTTCGGGACAGCGTGTGCTTGAGGTGCTTGACACAGAAGTAGATATTAAGGACCCGATAAATCCGATTGCTGAGGTATCTGACGGCTCGATAATTTTTGAAGATGTATCTTTCCGCTACAAAACAAGATGCGCAGATGATATATTAAGTAATATTAATCTGAGTATTAAGTCAGGTGAAACCATAGGAATTATAGGCTCTACAGGTTCTGCAAAAACAACACTTGTGCAACTTATTCCGAGACTTTACGATGTAACAAAAGGCACTGTGAAGGTAGGGGGGCGTGACGTAAAGGAATACGGATTGGAAGCGCTACATGATTCTGTAGCGATGGTTTTGCAAAAAAATACATTATTCTCAGGAACCATTCGTGAAAACATGAAGTGGGGTAATCCGACAGCTGCGGATGAGGAAATAATTGAGGCTTGTAAGCAAGCTCAGGCATGGGATTTTATAAGCAAAACACCTGATGGCCTTGACAGCAAAGTAAGCCAAGGCGGAGCAAACTTTTCCGGAGGGCAAAAACAACGTCTTTGTATTGCAAGAGCACTCTTGAAAAAGCCTAAAATAATCATACTTGATGACTCTACAAGTGCAGTTGATACAGCAACAGATGCAAAAATCAGAGAAACATTTGCAAAAGAACTCAAAGGAATTACAACTATAATAATTGCACAACGTATTAATTCGATTGCACATGCCGACAGGATAGTAGTTATGGATGAGGGGCAAATCAGTGCAGTGGGCACACATGAAGAGCTGATGCAATTCAGCGAAATTTATAAGGAAGTATATACATCACAACAAGAAGGAGTGATTTCCCAATGAGTAATGAGCCGAAAAGAAATGATTCAGGACCGGGTGCCGGTCCGGGCAGACACGGATTTCGCAAACCTAAGAATCCTATAAAGACATTGGCAAGAATGTTTTCCTATTTGTCGGGAAATACGCCGCTGTTGATTTTGTCTTTTGTCATGGTTATTATCAGTGCTTTGGCAGGTGTTATGGCTTCTTACTTGCTTAAGCCGATTATAAATAATTTAACGGATAATCTTCATACGTATATTGAAAGCGGTCTTGCCGATGAGGCTGCTCGCAGCAAAGTGTTTTCTGACTTGACGGGAGATATACTTAAAATGGCCGTAATATATGTGTGCGGTGCAGTGGGAACATACGTTTCAAGCAGATTAATGGTGTCAGTTGCTCAAAAAACCGCCAATAAAATGCGCAAAGAGCTTTTTGAACATTTGCAGGATTTGCCGATTAGTTATTTTGACAGACATCCTCACGGAGAGGTTATGAGTCGTTTCACAAACGACATGGACAGTGTTGCAATGGCTTTGGAGCAGAGTCTGTCCCAAACAATAACATCTTTTATTTCTGTAGTGGGAACATTTATTATGATGGTCGTTCTCAGTCCTGTGCTTGCGTTTGTGGCAGTTGTTATGGTTGTACTTATGATGTTTATCGTAAAAACCGTAGGCAGTAAGAGTGCGAAAAATTTCCGTGGGCAGCAGGCGGCGCTGGGCGAATTAGATGGTTATATAGAAGAAATTATGCAGGGACAAAAAGTGGTTAAAGTCTTTAATCATGAAAGCGCAGCAAACAAGGAGTTTACGGAAAAGAACAACCGCCTTAAAGGTGCCGCTGTCAAAGCACAGACTTTTGCCAATATATTAATGCCGATTATGGGAAATCTTTCCTATTTTCATTATGCAGTGACAGCTACATTAGGCGCTGTTATGATAGCAAATCCTTTTGGCTGGAGCGGAATTTTTGTAATTACTCTTGGTGATTTAGGTGCATTTTTGCAGTATACACGCCAATTTGCACAGCCTGTAACACAAATATCAAACCAATCCAATATGCTTTTGTCAGCGCTTGCCGGCGCGGAACGTATTTTTGAGGTTCTTGACGAAAAGCCTGAGCGTGATTTTGGCAATGTTCGCCTTGTTTTGGCAGAGAAATCTCCTGATGGGCTTCTTACTGAAACAAACGGTGACCCTTTTGCTAATTTTGCCTCAACATTTGATAAAAATAATTCTTTGTGCCTGGCATGGAAAAAGTTTTGCAATTCCGACGGTGGTGCAGAGTTGGTGGAACTGCGAGGAGATGTACGTTTTGAAAACGTAGTATTTTCGTATATTCCCGGTCATGTGGTATTAAATGATGTTTCTTTGTATGCAAAACCGGGACAAAAAATTGCATTCGTTGGTTCGACCGGTGCGGGAAAGACGACGATAACAAATCTAATCAACCGTTTTTACGAAATACAAGAGGGAACAATAACTTACGATGGCATCAACATTCAGGATATCAGCAAGGATGATTTGCGTAGGACTTTGGGCATAGTTCTGCAGGATGTTCACCTTTTCAAGGGAACTATTAAGGAAAACATACTTTACGGTAAGCCAAGTGCTACAGATGAAGAAGTTATACGAGCAGCGAAAATTGCTAACGCACATTCTTTTATAAAGCGTTTGCCTGACGGATATGACACAATGCTTACTGCTGACGGAATGAACCTTTCGCAAGGACAGCGCCAGCTCCTATCTATTGCTCGTGCTGCTGTTGCAGATCCTCCGGTGCTTATTTTGGACGAAGCCACATCCTCAATTGACACAAGAACAGAGCATTTAATAGAAGACGGAATGGATAAGCTCATGCAGGGAAGAACCACTTTTGTAATTGCACATCGGTTGTCTACTGTTCGTAATTCAAATGCTATTATGGTACTTGAGCACGGTAATATTATCGAACGTGGTGACCATGATGATTTGCTTAAGCAAAAGGGCAGATATTACAGTTTATATACAGGTAAAGCAGAGCTTACGTAATATCTGATCACTGCCACAGTTTTTTTGACTTTGCAGTATAAACTTGTTATACTCTTACGTGATTTTGTTATAAGTGTGAGGTGTCTTTTTTGAATACAATATTATCAATAGCAGTTCCAAGCTATAATGTAGAAAAATACCTGGACAAATGCCTGAGTTCCTTTTCGGATGAGCGTTTTAATGATAGATTGGAGGTCATTGTTGTAAATGACGGTTCAAAAGATAACACACAGCAAATTGCAGAAGGTTACGTTGCGAGATTTCCGAGGATTTTTCGCCTGATAAATAAAGAAAACGGCGGACATGGTTCTGCAGTAAATGCCGGCATAGAAAACGCCACGGGGAAATATTTCCGAATTGTGGACGGCGATGACTGGGTAAATACTGAAAATATGGCGGCGCTTTTGGACGTGCTGGAGCATTCCGAAGCTGACATGGTGGTGGACCAGAAACGCGAAGTGGACATGGTTACAGGCGATACGGAATACTTTCCCTTGCCGGAGCAGGTGACTAAGAATCAAGTTACAGATTTTGCAGTGATTTGCAATCAATACGAAATTTGTACGTACATTGCGCTTCATACGCTTTCTTACAGAACGGAGCTTTTAAAAAGGCACGCAATCAGACTTTTGGAACATATTTTTTACGTAGATATAGAGTATATTATCAAAGCTACAATGGAGGCTAAAACGATAGAATTCCTTGACTTGGAAATATACCAATATTTGGTAGGAAACGTAAATCAGAGCGTAAGCAGTCAAAATTACGTTAAAAGATTTTCACACCATTCGCAGGTTACAAGAGAACTTATAAGATATGCAACTAAAAGCGATGCACAAGGTACCATGAAGGAGTATCTTGATAAAAGGGTGTGCCTTTTAATAAACACACACATGAACATAGCTTTGATATATAATAAGAACAGAAGAGAAGGACTTAGACAAGCTAAGGATTTTCGCAGTTTTTTAAAGGAAACAAATATTGCTTATTACAAAAGAACGTATAAGAGATATGCAATCACAAGGATTTTGCATTCTCTTGGAGTAGATTATGACAAACTGCAGAAATTAAAAAGGTAATCGATTATGTATGAAGATAAAAAGGTATCAGTTATAGTACCTATATTTAATTGCGATAAATATCTTAATGATTCTATGGGTGATGTTTTAAAGCAAACTCATAAGAATATTGAGCTTATTCTTGTGAATGATGGCTCTACAGATAACTCTGCTGCAATATGCAAGCAGCTTGCGGCAGAGGACAGCCGTGTAAAAATAATAAATAAAGAAAAAAGTGAAGGTGCGGGTCCGGCACGCAATTCCGGTTTATCAGTGGCAGTGGGCGAATATATTATGTTTCTTGACTCTGATGACAGGATTGAGCCTGATATGATAGAAAAGCTTTTGATTGCGGTTATAAAAAATAACTGCCAAGTGGCTGTTTGCGGTTATGAGACTTATGTTGAAGATGTTGAGAACGGAGAAAGCGACAAGATTTATTCTAAACAAAGAGTCTGCAAAGGCGGAGAGGTAAATGAGTTTTTTAGTGAAAATTTTCCTGAGGGAATTGTAGGTTATCTTTGGAATAAAATTTACGATGCCGAAATTATTCGCCGCAATAATTTGCGTTTTCCTGACATGAGAAGGTTGCAAGACGGCGTTTTTAATGTGGAGTTTTTTGATTGTGCAGATTCTTGCTGTGTGATTGAGGATATTTTGTATCACTACAGGCTTAATGCTCAAACAGATATGTTCAGAAAGTTGCCGGTGAATTATTATGACCTTATAAAACAATTTTCTGAAAGCTTTATATCTAAGTATAACAAAAGTACCAAAATAGAAGCGTTTTTCTTGAATGAACTTGGCTCTTGCATAGAGAATACTTTTTCTGTACAATGGAATATGAATAAAAAAGCAAGGCGGGAATATTGCGATAAAATTTCAAATGATGAATTTTTCATAGATATTTCTAAAGATATAAATGTAATAAACAGCAAATACAGACGGATGGTTATAAAGCTGCTTCAGAGAAAAAAATACGGTGTGCTTTCGTTTTTGATAAAAATAAAGCTGTTTGCGAAATTAAGATTTAAAAAATTGTTTTATTTTTTAAAAAGAGGGACTAAAAAATGACAACAAATGATTTGAAAAATATAGGGGACAAATATATCTTTAACAGAACAGTATTTAAGTGTTTGATGTTAATAGCAGTCATGCTTACTTCTGTGCCGTATATACACAATGTGCTTGGCGGATATGTTAAGGTGTTGTTGGTATACGGTTTTTTGCTTATAGGATACGAACTTATCACCCGAAAGTTTTTTTCTGCTTTGTCAGATAAAACAGGATGGCTCTTGATTGCTTTTTGCGCCTCATACGCAGTAACAATTTTAATCAATATAAATGGTAATTTTATGGGAGACATTAAAAATCTCGCATATACAGTATTGTTTTTTGCATTGTTTTTTATGTTTACAGGGGAAAAAACAAAAGAGGATTCTGTTAAAGAAATAAAGATTATTTCTGCCGTCATTATAATATGTACGTTCTTTTTGGGTTTTGCTTCGTTTATTACGTATATGTTCTCTTTTTCCGGGAGCTATCTTAACCATGTAGGCATACCTGTCTACTACGGAATGTTTGAAAATCGCCTCTGGGGTGTTTATAATCCCAATACAGGCTCAACACTCAATTGCATATCGATTGTTCTGTCGATGATTTTCATTTTCACCGATAAAAAGAGAAAAACGAGAGTACTTAATTCGATAAATATTGTATTGCAATATTGCGTATTGCTTTTAACAGGCTCCAGAGCTGCACATTATGTTTTATTCTTAATGGTCGCTGTTTTGATATTCTTCTTTGTGATTAATAAGGTGAAGAAGGCAAATATAAAAACTATGGGAGTCTCTGTCTTGATAGCTGTCGTTTCTGTTGTTTTAGTGTCAGGAACGGGAGTTGTTTTAAAAGAAGGATTGGCATATCTTCCCGGTGTAACGAACAGTATAGTTTACAAAATATCCATAATCACCGGTAAAGTTGAAAATACAGAAGAACCTGAAATAGAAAAAACCGAACTGGACAGGATTGAGACAATAGAGGACAATAAAGGCGGATTTTTCTCGGGACGTACCGACATCTGGAAAGCTTGCTTTGAAGAATTTGCTGAGTCACCTGTTTTTGGTATTGGTAAGGAAAATATTATAGACAGGGCAATAGAGAATTTTGATGACGATTTATGGAAAGAGCATTTTAAGCAAGGCGGTACGCATAATATTTATTTGTGTATTCTTCTTGCAACCGGTGCTGTCGGATTTTTGATAATGGCAGCTTTTGCTGTAATTACGCTTTTTAAGGTGCTTAAAGTTACCGTAAAGAATTATAATAATATAAACTTTTGGCTTTTAGGTGCATTGCTGCTGTGCATAATGTTTTATATAACAGAATTTGTCGAAGCAAGAATACTCTTCCAAGTAAGCACCTTTAGCGTAATATTCTGGGTATATTGTGGCTACATGTATAATTTGGCCGGGATGGAAAAAGACTAATCCTTCTTTTGTGCCTTTTTTCTGCGAGATTTAGCACTGAGTTTTATTATTACAATTACTATGATAGATATAACTCCGAAGGGCAACATATATGGTATTGTACTCACAAAGAAAACAAAAAGATTGACAAGGACATCTCCTACTTTTTCAAAGTTTCTGGCTAAATTTGTGCCGATTTCTTCCCATGTGCCTTGATCTTCTATGATTGCAGTATGCTCTACTTCATTTACATACAAAGTAATTGTGCAGTAATCTACCAGATTATCGTATGTTCTTAGCTGTGATTCGTATGATTCTATTTTATAGATAACATCTGTTAATTGTTGACGGATAGTTATAATATCCGAGGTGCTGCCGGCGCTTGTAAGTAAATTTTCAAGAGATGCCTTTTCTGCTTGCAGTGCATTTATTCTGCTTTCTATATCAACGTATTTCAATGTTACATCTTCTGTTGTGACTGCTTCTCGTATAACGACACTGCTGCCGGAAATGAAACTTTTAAAAGAATCGTTATTTTCGGCGGGGATTTTAATTTTTATTTCAGCCCATCTGGTATTATTTGAATAGATTTCTCTGCCGGAAATGTTGCTGCTCTCTATATAACCGCTAAGTTCTTTTATTTTGTTCTTTGTGTTTTCAATCAATTCTTCGAATTTTGTTGTTTGTACAGAAAGCTCAACTTTTTCGATAATTTTTCGTTCTTCATTTACATTTTCAATAATGTTGGAGGTGCTGCCGATTTCCGTATCGGAATCACTTGAAATTTCTTCTTTCATTAAAGCGCCCGATGAGTTTAAACTTTTGCTGCATCCGCATAATAATGCGATTAATACAATGCCTAAAAAGATAAGAAATGTTTTTTTGATTATTTTGTTTTTCATAACGTATAACTCCTTTGTAATTTGTTTTATACTTATATAACCTTCCCATGCATAAAAATATTACAACTTGTGACAGTAAAAAAATCATGTTGAATTAAATCTTGTTTTTTGGAATAAATATAGGTATACTAAAGGTTGCGGTATTCATAGTTTTGTCAGCATTTTCATTAAGATACGGAGGAAATGCATGAGCAAGGTGACGATGAAAACGATTCCCGAAGGTATGAGACCTTACGAGAGATTAGAAAACTGCGGAGCAGAGGCATTAAGTGATGCTGAGCTCCTTTCAGTGCTTATTAAATCCGGGACAAGGGACAAAAGCGCACTGGCAGTTGCAGAAGATTTGCTTATAAAATACGGAAGTCTTGCAGACTTGGGACGTGTAGAAATAAGCGATTTGAGACAGCAAAAGGGAATAGGCAGGGTAAAGTCCATTGAGATTTTCGCTGCTGCAGAATTAGGAAAACGAATTGCCATAGGCAAGCGAAAGACTCCTATAAAAATTACAGATATAGAACAGCTGGAAATAATATTGTCTGTAGAACTAAAAGCCTTAAGGCAGGAAGTTTTTGCTGTAATGTTATTTGACAGAAAATGGCAATATATTAAGATGGTAAAAATTTCAACCGGTACTGTTGAACAAGCGCCGGTACATCCCAGAGAAGTTTTTTACCATGCAATAAAAAATATGGCATCTGCTATTATTTTGGCACACAACCATCCTTCGGGAGACTGTATGCCGGGAAGAACAGATTTAGAGACAACAAAGAGACTTGTTAAGGCAGGCATACTTATGGGTATTGATGTTACTGACCATATAATAGTGGGAAATGGGGAATGCTACAGTATGTTTTGCAAAGGCGATATAGATAAAATAAAAAAATCACTAAGCGAGGAATGATTTATGGCACGAGCTATAGGAATAGATTTGGGAACAGCCAATACTTTGGTTCATATGTCCGGCAAGGGTATTATAATAAGAGAACCCTCTGTTGTGGCAATTAATAAAAATACTAACGAGGTTCTTGCTGTGGGAGATGCGGCAAAACGCATGATAGGAAGAACTCCGGGAAGCGTTGTGGCAATTCGTCCCCTCAGAGACGGTGTAATTGCGGATTTTGATATGACTGAGCAAATGCTGAGATATTTTATAAGAAAAGCATCTGCTTCGGCCGGTTTTGGCAAGCCGAATCTTATAATATGCATTCCGTCCGGCGTGACAGAAGTAGAATATATGGCTGTGGAAGAAGCTGCAGAACGTGCAGGAGCAAAAAGAAGACCGCTTCTGTTTGAGGAACCGCTTCTTGCAGCAATCGGCGCGGGGCTTCCCATAGAAGAAGCAACGGGCTGCATGGTTGTAGATATCGGCGGCGGCACAAGTGAGGTTGCGGTTATATCAATGGGAGGTATTGTTAATTCCAAATCTCTCAGAGTGGCAGGCGATAAATTGGACGAATACATTTCCATGTATACAAAACGCGAGCATAATATGGTAATCGGAGAGCGAACTGCAGAAGATATTAAGCTTACCATTGGTGCGGCACATCCAAAGCCACAAGAAGAATATATGGAGATTAAGGGACGCGACTTACTGACAGGCTTGCCCAAAAATGTCAGAATATCATCTTCTGAAATTGTTGACGCAATACGTGAGCCGGTAACTGCTATTGTAGATGCTATAAAAGAAGCTTTAGAAGAAACACCTCCGGAGCTTGCTGCTGACATTATGGAGAAGGGAATTATGCTAACAGGCGGCGGAGCACTTTTGAGCGGCCTTGATAAGATAATAAAAATTGAAACAGGTATGCCTGTTTGTATAGCAGAGCATCCTCTTGACTGTGTTGCTCTTGGAACGGGCAAGTGTTTAGAAGAGGGCAACTTGAGAAAAACACTTTATCAAAACAGGACAACATCTTTTTTGTTTTGAATAAAGTTTAAAGAAGTAATTAAGGACTTGGTACAGTGCAGAGTAAAACAAAACGAGTTATTTTTATATTAGCGGCAATAACTGTTGTATTGGTTGTGTTTATCGCAGTTTCAAGCAATCCGAACAGCGGATTGCATTCTGTGTATAAAGTGATAGGCACTCCCTTTCAGTATGTGCAAAAAGGATTTACTTCACTTGGTACAAGCATTCGCAATGCCTTTAATGTTATAGGAGATTACTCTGAAATCAAAGAAGAAATAAGCGACCTTCGAGAAGAAAATGACACATTGAAAAATTTAGAAAACGAGAATGAAAAGCTCAAAGAAGAAAATGAAGAGCTTCGCCAACTTCTTCAATTAAAAGGCTATTTCGAAAATTACGACATGGTAGCGGCAAATGTGATTGCAGAGGACGTTACGGACTGGTTTAATGAGTTTACAGTAGATTGCGGCACATCTGACGGTATCTCGAACGGATGTATTGTCATTACATCTAAAGGGCTTGTCGGTATTGTATATAATGCAGGACCTATTTCGTCAAAAGTGAGATGTATTGTAGATGACAGGAATGTACTTATGGCGCGAATTTCCAGAAACAATGCACTTGTGAGATTGACAGGGATGTCTAATGAGAATTACAATCACATGCTTAAATTAGACAGGATTGCAGAACAGACAACACTTTTTGAAGGAGATACGCTTGTGACTGCGGAAAGCGGCGGTGTTTACCCCAAAGGCCTCGTTGTAGGCACTGTCACAAAAATACAGGAAAACAATGAAACGGGAACAAGGACGGCATACGTGGAGCCGGCGGTGGATTTTACGTCGGTCAGTCATGTGTATATTCTGATGCCGCAACAATAATTAAGTGAGGAAACGAGCGTGAAAGGCAGAAAGAACATAATATTCTATATATTATCAACTATTTTGCTGGCATTACTGCAAGAAGCATTTTTTAATGACTTACGTTTGTTTGGAGTAAAGCCTAATCTCACTTTGATTTTTTTGTGCATTACAGCAGTGAGGATGAATTACTTAGAGGCTGTTATTTACGGCGTGTCCACCGGCCTTTTTGTAGATATAGTATATGGCAGATATATAGGTCTTTACGGCCTTTTGTATATGTACATTGCATTGACGGTAGCTTTTGTAACACAGCAGGTAAATTATTCGGAAAAATTGTGGTGGCCCATTGCTGTTGCGCCTTTACCGCTGCTGCTTTACGGAATGATAGAAAGCTTTATCATACGGCTTATGGCAGTATACGCAGGGGAAGCACAAGTGTTGTTTGCAAATGGTTTTGGTTTGCATATTATAGAAAGGCTTTTGCCGGTTGCTTTTTATAATTGCTTATGTATTGCGGCATTATGCGTGCCGACGGTGAAATTTTTGGATTGGAAAAAAGGCGGTTATTAAGTGAAAAAACTTTTAAAAAACAGATGTTTTTATGTTGGTGTATTTTTGTTTATCGTTATGGCGGTAATAGTAGGCAGATTATATCAACTTCAAATTATAGAGGGTGACACTTACAGAGATAAAGCGCAGAATGTTATTGATGATACAACAAAAATATCTATTGATGCGCCCAGAGGAAATATTTATGACCGCAACGGTTTGCTTTTGGCAACGACAAGACAATCATACAAGGTGCAGATGGTAAATGTTGACAATCCGCAAGAAGAAAGAAATCAAATGTACCTTGAACTTATAAATCTGTTTATAAAAAACGGAGATACGTATACAAATACTCTTTCAAAATATATATCATATCCCATTGATTGGGGAACAAGTCTGTCAGGAGAGGATGCCGGTGCTGATCGCAAAAGCTGGGTGAATAAAATAGCTATAAGAAAATCAGACAGAGACAGATTGAATACTCCCGAGGAAATTTTTGCATACTTGAGAAACGAAAGGTTCAAGCTTGATGAAAAGTATTCTGACGAAGAAGCTTACAGAATTATGATAATACGTTATGAAACTTTCATGTACGGACTCAGCTATATTAACCCTTCTGTAATTGCGAGTGATTGTTGTGATGAAACGGTGCAAGAAATTGAAGCCAGATATCTTGATTTTCCCGGAATTTCCACAGAAGAAACATATTTTCGCGAGTACATTGACGCAGAAGAAGCCAGCCATATTCTTGGATATGTAAGGGCAATAAGTGAAGAAGAATACGCTTTAATGAAGGATCAAGGATATTCCAACGACTCTATAATAGGAAAAATCGGTATAGAGCAGGTGGCAGAGGGTTACTTAAGAGGTGTAGACGGTATTAAAGAGGTGTATTTGGATTCCGACGGCGTGCTTCGAGAATATTCATACACGGCACCAATACCGGGGAATGATGTATATTTAACAATTGATTACGGATTTCAACAAAAATGTGTAAAAATACTTGAAGAAGGTATTGCCAATATAAAAGCGCAAAAGGACGATATAAAAAATTTCGGAGATGCCGAAGCCGGCTCTGTTGTTGTTCTTAATGCAAAGACGGGAGCAACATTGGCAATGGCAAACTATCCCAATTATGATAATAGTATTTTCCTCGCACCGTCTTCTGATAAAGAGGCACAGCAGGCCATAGCAGACCTTTTCACTGATAAAACTTCACCAAGCTTAAACCGAGCGGCACAAGGCTTGTACCCTGTTGGTTCTACATTTAAGCCTATTACAGCTATAGCGGCTTTAGAAAGCGGCAAAACAAATACATCACGACAGATAAAATGCAACGGGTACCTTTTGATAAATAACCATTCTCATGCTTGCATGGGATATCACAGCAATATATCCTTAAAAACGGCCATAGCTAAATCTTGCAACGTGTATTTTCAACAAATTGGAGTAGAAACAGGTGTGGATTCTATTGACTTTTGGGCGAAAAGCTTTGGCCTGGGTGAAAAAACAGGCATTGAAATTAATGAATACGCAGGATACAGAAGCAACAGAGAAACGATGAAAATCAAAGAGACTGATATTTATCACAAATGGACAGAATCAGATACTGCTCAGACTTCTATAGGCCAGCTTTATACACTGTTTACACCATTACAGCTTGCGCGTTATGCGGCAGCATTGGGAAACGGCGGCATACTAAATACACCGTATCTTATAGGTAACATCAAAACTGCAAGTGGCAGTGTGGTGTTGGATAATTCGGATAAAAATAAAAACGCACCGAGAGTGGATGTCTCAGAATACGTTCTTGATGCCGTTAAAGAAGGTATGATTGAAATGGTAAAGAGCAGTGTTGCAGCACAAAAAGCTTTTACTGCTTTCCCTCAAGGTTTTATTGCCGCAAAAACAGGTACACCGGAAACGGGCCTTGAGGCTTTTGGGCAGAGCTCCCACTCTGTATTGATTTGTTACGCTCCTGTGGAAGATCCTGAAATTGCCGTTGCTGTTGTGATTGAGCATGGTGCTATGGGTTCAAATTCTCTTGCAATTGCAAGCAAAGTTTTTGAAGCGTATTTTTACGGCAGTACACTTGATGATAACAGCTTTCCGATAAATACTGCAAGAACCATTGAGAATGTAGTTGTCCGCAAATTAAGTGCTTGATAGAATTTTTTCTGTTTGTTTGATGTGGCTGTTTGCTAAAGCGAGCAAACGACGGTCTGTGCATTTGTTTAAAAGCTTGGTAGCTTCGTCATACGGAATGAGCCACCAATTTAAGACTTCTTCCTCTTGTATTTTAATATTAGGTATGTCTTCTGCCGGGAATTTTGCAACAAAATAAACCGCGGTTTTGTGAAGAAGAGTTTTTCTGTTGTTGGAAAGTATTGGGCCGGGAGCAGTGTATCCGAAGGAATGACGGAATCGTTCGTCGAATTGAGGCTTTAACCCCGTTTCTTCAAATACTTCTCGCCTTGCTGTATCATCTTCTGATTCGTTGTTTTCTGCATGTCCTTTAGGGAAACCGATATGCCCGGATAGGTTTTTTATTAATATGTATTTTATTA
>JAFZEI010000010.1 GCA_017560765.1 Clostridia bacterium
GTCCAAAAATGGTCTTTGTGAAGTCCACTTGTTGCTCATCGGGTAATAAATGTAATTTTTATTTAACATCAATCTTCATAGTTGTTTCGCAAATGGGCATATAACCATTATGATTATACGCAACATAGTATTTTCCGTTAGCCCAGAACATAGTCTCACCCTCCATAGCAACAGGGATATGTACAGTAGTAATGAAATTGCCCTCCCAATCATAAACATCAAAAACATTGTCCAAAAATGGTCTTTGTGATGTCCACTTGTTGCTCATTGGGAAATAAATATAATTATCGTCACAACCCATACCTTGTGCCACATATTCTTCGTTAAGTGTTCTTGTAAGGCTTCTTATAAGGTTAAAATTCGAATCTAAAAAGTGAAGTGTCTTACCTCCTTGGCTTATAGCATAGCAATCTCTCTTCTCGTTGTAAGTGATAGCACCGGCTCCGACTTCAAGATTGATTTTTTGAATAAATGATAAATCATCTGCATTAACAAGAGTAAGTATTTTACCTTGGGTTGTTCCATGAGCAACAACAAGGCGATTGTTTTTAGAATCGTAAGTCATGTCGTTTCCGTGTCCAAGAGGAATGATAGCACTCGTAGCCACAAGTGCACCGTTGTCAAGACGACATTTTTTTATGTACGCACCTGTATCATAGGTGTCGCGGAATATTCCGTATACGTATGTACCGTCAGAGCAAGCTCCTTGCGCTTTGCAATATACCTCGTCACCTTGAATACGGAAAAGCTCCTTCGATACTGTTGACACCGTATAACCTTTTGGGCTTGCAAGTATAGAAAAGTCAGCAACACCATTTACAAGCAAACCATTAGATGCCTCATCCGAAGCCGGATATTTATTAGGAATCAAATAATCGTACGCTTTGTTAAAATCGATTGAAACCTTAATATCATCGAAGGCAACATTTACATCATAAACTTGCAATCCAATCTTTCCTTTTGAAAGTGCATTAATTTCATCTGTACGCAAAAGCTTTTGATTATTAATGTAGCCCCCAGCCGTATTGCCATACGCTTCTAATTTAAACAAATAATTCTTAGATGCATTTAACGCTTCGGAATACGGTGTCTGCGCCTGATATGTCCACGACGAGGAAGATTGTCTCAATTGGTGGATAATACCATTTGAAGCAGTAGTACCTACTTTTGCTATGTAATGATAATACAAATTTTCATTTTGCAATCTGTACATAAACGAGAACCATTTAGCGCTAGTTTCTCCGGATACCAAAGTCGCGTTCGAAGTTATAGTGTAATTATAAAAATCTGCCAAATAATTAGGCAAGAGCGCTTTAATCTCACCATTAAGATAAAGCTTGCCATCGGACACATTTGCAGAACCGCTATTTATCATCAAATTAAAATCACTAAGGTCATTTGAGCTAAAATCATTATAGTAAAGAACATATTCTGTCTCTGTAGGTTCCTTAGCAATAACGTATATGACAGAGCTTTTTGTTCCTGATGTTGCAGTAAGCTTATAAACACCCTTCGTTGTTACTTTGAACTTATTATCAACAATAGTAACCTCATCAGAGCTCCAATTTGTGTTCATGGAGGAGGACAAACGACTGTTTTCTGCCAATTGTACACTGTAATTGTTTAAATTTACAGTTTCTCCGACATTTGCAGGAATTGCAGGTGTATCATACCAAATAACACTTTCGTTATGAGTATTAAGATCCTCTTTCATAATATCAAAATATTTAGCATTATCATCATCGTCGTTATAAGTCCAAAGTTGTATATTATTTCCGTTTGTTGTAATGCCTGCAGCAAGGTCCAGCGCCGCACTGTAAGAACATGAAGGCACCAAAACATATCCGTTATTTTGCTTATATATAAACCATGCCTGGTCAGCTGCATTACTGTATGCACGTAAAATAACTTTTGTACCGGCAGTTGAACTTGAATTTTTTGTAGAAAGATACATATTCTTTGAAAGGTAGCAAATTTTGTATGAACCATTTGAATTTCTCGTAAATCTCCAAATAAGATTTGGATCTTTTGACATATCTCCAATCACCACATTGTCATTTGATGCAACTAAACTCTTACCTGATTTACTCTCTGCAAATCTGGCACAAAAATCAGGGCCTAAATCTACAGGCTTTTCTGAATAAAGTTGAGCAAGTCTTACATAGTTGTAAATCAAATCAAAATTCAAAGATACTTTAATAAAATCAAACTCAGCTGTGCATTCTTTTACTTGAATACCTACATCTCCTACAGCATAAGAAGTAAATTCAGATGATGTAAGTACATTTGTGGAGTTGATATAACCTTTTGCTTTATTACCGTAAACAACTAACTTTAATGCATACATCTTTGAAGCATTAATTTGCTCAGTGTATGATGTCTTTCCTTGGTATACCCATTCAGCTGAACTGTTCCTTTCTGCAAATTCGACACCATTTCCTGCTGTGGCATCCTTTCTTATTGCAAATTGATAAAATGGATAATTGCTATTTTGCACACGGTGCATAATCGAAAACCATCTTGAAGTATTTTGGCTAGCTGTAATAGTAGCACTTGTATCAATGGTATAGTTGCCAAATCCACCGACGTAATCAGGAAGAAACATTATTTTCGGTCCATTGACAATCAATCTGCCATTTGAAACAGAAGCTGTTCCTGTATTCAAAATGTCTCTGAGATCATTTAAACTGTCACTGCTGTTAAAGTCATTATAATACAATACATATTCTGCCTCATTTGGATTCTTTGCAACGATACATATTGTTTTTGTTTTTGTGCCGCTTTTTGCAGTAAGCTTGTATACACCTTTACTCGGAATCGTTACTTTATTATTTGTAATTTCAAGTTCATCCGATGTCCATGTTATTTCTGAAGCAGCTGTAACATTTTCGTTTTGTGCAAACTGAATATGATAATCGCTGAGTTTAATAACATTTCCTGAATCTGCAGGTATTGCAGGTGTTGTATTCCATATAACACTTTCTCTGTTATTTTCTATTATGAGCTTTAAAATATTAAACTTATAATTCAAGCCGCTCTTTGTATAAGCTTCTAAAAAGGCATTGTTATCGGCAACACTCATAACATATGCGTCTGAATATACAGGCATAAATGCATAATCTTTACCATCTGTTAATATATACCATTTGCCCGAAACTGCGTCTGTTCTTGTGCAAACACTTATATTTGCGCCTGATGCTTCTGCCCCGTTATCCAC
>JAFZEI010000127.1 GCA_017560765.1 Clostridia bacterium
ACCATAAAGAACCTTTTGCTCCTTTTTCGCATCAGGATTCTGTGTGTTTCCAATTATTTTATCGTAATCTTCCTCAGTTGCTTTTTCTTCGCTTTCAAGATATGTCCAACCAAGATAATATTTTGCATCTGCCTGACTTGATTTTAAAATTGCTTCATTTAAAGCGATACCGTCAACAACTTCAGGTTGAGCCTTCAGATCATACATGCTCGTACCTTTGGTGGAAATTGTTTCTGTATTTAGCTTTACTATTTCATCATATAACATCAAAAGATCAGTTTCATCAGCCCAAAAGGAAGGAGAAGACATTTCACCTGTTACATCAGGAAGATAATATACCCCCGATGCCAACACATTTGCAGTCATACCAAAAGATAGCAAGGCTACTAAAACAACGCTGAATATTTTTTGTTTTTATAATGAGTCACTCCTTTAAATTTGATAACATCCTCTTACAACTTATTTAATTTTTAATATATCTTTTAGTTTCTGCCAAAGACTGTTCTTGCCACGCACACACTCTTTTAGTTTTTTAAATGAATATCCATCTGCATTCGCATTATTTGCAATTGTGGCAACAACACGTTTAAACAGTTCTTGGAATGCAATCATAGTTTCATCTTCGTAACGACTGGCAGCATAATCAAATACATATTTGAGGCCTTCTTCGCCGTCAAGTATTTGAATATCTAATACTGATTGTGATGCTGCTTTATTCTGTCTGATTTCTATTTGTTCTACAGACAAACCACCAAATTCTCCAATATCACGAATATCCCTTTGGTAAAGAACGGCGGTAATATCTCCATCTACAACCTGAGGTTTAATTTCAACATAAGGATAGCAACTATGTTTGATTCCATTCTGAACCTGCTCCTGAACTTCCACAAAAATATCACGCAAGGTCATTTCGTCAGACAAGCGAAGTGCAACAGGCAAATCACGAAAGAATAATCCAATGCTTGAAGAAGTTACAAGGTCATCTCGTCCGTTATATATCCAAGAGACCTGTACATCATCTTCATTTGTGCTGATAGCAATTGCAAGCAGAGTTGCTGCAATATAGAATTCGTTTCGTGTCAGCATATATTTCTTTTCTATCAAAGCAAGATCGGCAGGCATAATCTCAGCTTCGCACGGAAGTTCTCCCATTTTGTTTTCACGTGTCACTTTATCAATTTTCGGACATACTGTCCATTTCACATTTCCGTACTTTTCTTCAAAGTATTTTAAGCTTTCATTATAGAAATCTGTCAACTGCATCTGTTCTCGCTTTTGAAGAACAAGATAGTAGTAATCATTTTCAAGTGGTGCACCCATATAGGCATTAATCACGCTATTTATAAAAACCTTAAACGAGGTACCGTCAAATATGATATGATGCACATCAAAAAACAGATAAGCGGCATCTTCTGTTTCGAACAGTCGACAGCGGAATAATGGCGAATTTACTATTTTGAAAGGACGAACAAGATTGTCTTTGATTTTTTCAAATTCACCGTTGCTGATTTTCTCAGGAGTTATTGCTATCGGCATCTGAGAATCAATCTTCTGTATCAAATCTCCATCTTCATTAAATTGAATTATTGTAGAGAAAGCCGGATGATTTTTGATTGCCATTTCGATAGCTTTCGCCATTCTATCCAGTTCAATCCCTTCTTTTTCAATACGAAGCATTGTGAAGAGGTTATACATAGTAGAATCAGGTGTATATAGCTGATAATCAAACATATACAATTGCTCAGTTGTCAGCTTGTGCTCTTCAAGCTTTGTAGTTTCATTCAAAGCTTCTTCTGAACCGGGATCACGATTTTGAATTTGCTCTATATAAAGTTCTGCAATTTTGGATGGAGTACGTCCACGGAAAATTGAGCCTGCATCAAGTCCCGGCAAGCCACTCTCGATAAGCAGCTCCATAGAGGATAAAGAATCTCCACCCATTTCGTAAAAATCATCTTCTATGCCAATACGTTCCATATGAAGAACTTTCTGCATTGCGTTGCAGAGGGCTGCTTCAATTTCAGTTGTAGGTTCTTTATAGGTTCTTTCAATATTTTTGATTTCAGGTTTCGGCAACGCATTACGATCCATCTTTCCGTTTGGCTTGACCGGAATGGAATCGATTTTGGTAAAGTACGCCGGAATCATATAATAAGGCAGGCGTTTTTGAAGCTCAGCACGAAGACTATCTGCATCTACAGTGATATCATCCGTATAGTAAGCACAGATGAAACTATGTTCGTCACTGACAAAACCACGCACTGCACACCAATCAATGTTCAAAACAGCACGAATTGTAGCTTCTATTTCTGCCGGCTCAATACGGTTTCCGTTGATCTTTATCATATCACTTTTTCTACCGCATATCACAATATTTCCGTCAGGCAGAATTTTAGCAAGGTCTGCTGTATAAAAATATCCGTCTCTGAATGCTTTTGCCGTCTCTTCAGGCAAATTGATATACCCTCTTACATAGGGATTTTCAAATACAAATTCCCCTATTTCACCATCGGGCACATCATTTCCGTTATCATCAACAACACGATATTTCATATCGAACTGGGGTTTACCTACAGGGCAGACATCGTACTCCTTATCGATGGCAAACATACTTGTAACTACGCCACTTTCACTCTGTGCATACATATTAAGAGTGGTTACGCCCTTTAAATAAAGATGATTGGCAGGCTCACTGCCAACAGCCATTTTTTTAAGGAAAGGTCCGGTTTTACCGGCAAACTTTTTTGCATAGGTTGGTGTAAGGAAAAATAAGGTTATACGCTTTAAAAGCAAATACTTCATAAGAGCAATAGGATTTTTTACAGTAGAGTATGAAAGTATATGAGAGGCGCCGCAACCTCTATACAAGCTGTAAGATAAAACCATTAATGACGCCACAAAGTTAAGGGGTGCGGCAAGGGCAAATCTTTCGCCCGGCAAAAACATTTCTTCTCCCTGATAGTTAGCAGACTGTACTAATCTTTCCAAATTGCCATATTCGTGTAGCACACCCTTTGGATTACCTGTGGTTCCCGATGTATATACTGCATAAGCGGCATCGTGGGGATCGGTTTCTTCATAACCATCCAAAGGTTCGCACAGGTTAATTTCTTCCCATACTTCACTTGTGATAGCTATCTTACAGTTACAATCATTGTATATGTATTCGATTCGTTCAGGTGCGAGTGTATCTTCCACTATTACTAATGCTGCACCTGCACGCCAAACACCTATCATAGCAATAATAGGCTGTACGCCACGGGGTAACTTAACAAGCACAAAATCCTCTTTGCCAATATTTTTTGCTTTTAAATAAGCATACACACGACCACTCAGCACACGAAGTTGTTCGTAGCTGATTCCTTTGGGGATAGTTTCATCATATAAGGGAACATGATGCTTCGTTTCTGCATCATTCATCAGTTCCCATACTCGTTCCATATATCGTTTCACCAAATTCACCTCTTATAAAATTTATACTGATTTCATTCGTTTAATATTTTAAATTAGATTGCTGTATGTAACGCAAACAATCTCTTACTCGTTTCCAACAATGATATTGACAATGCAATTATCTATCTGTTTGTCAAACTCATCTTGCATTTGTTTTTTTAACTTAGCGATCTCCTCAAAATTTGTACTCTTTTCAAAAGAAAGATGCAAATCTATCAACACTATATCTCCGCTTTTTCGGGAATTTACAGAATAAATTGTAGAGTAGCTGTTATAAAAACGAACCAATATATTCAGTATCTTCATCTGCATATCTTCGGGAAGAGTCTTGTCCGTCAGCTCTTCTATTGCAGATTTCGTCCTTTTAACGCATCCAACCATCAAATATATAGCAATAAAAATACTGATTACAGGAGAAATATATCCTCCAATCAAATTATTTCGAAGCAACCACATTGCCAATAGTGATATCAAAGTAACACTGTCAAACAGTAGGGCTGCAAGTGCTGCAGCATAATTTGTTTCTGAAATCGCACTGTTGTGAATCTTGAGAATTTTGCGTTGCTTCGAAAAAAACGCAATATCAAAACAGACATTGATGACCTTTATCCCTACTACAACAATTATTAAGTTGCTGGGCTGTTCAGGAAAGATAATGGACTGAATAGAGAGTCCAATTGTCAATAACAAACAAAAAAACACAATGCTGTCACAAATCAATGATGCTAAAGCTTCAAGCTTCCCAACACCATAATTGTATTCGTATCTCAAATCTTTCGACAGTTTTTTTGACAGTATCGTCACTATACCGGTGCGAAAGAGATTACCGAACGAATCAAGCAAATCAACAAAAACAAGTATGGTCCTTGAAAGAACTGCCGATAACAAAATTACCACAAACGAGGGTGTTTCTGCCAAAAATTGAGCAAAAGACAAGTTCTGTTGCTTTTTATAACCCGATTTATTACTCATGTTTACTCCTCCTATACACTCGAAATTTGGGATGACGCAAGTTAGTATTGTATATAAATGCGAAAATCAATCCTTTTCGATCATTTGTAAAAGTCCTGTCATTTCAAACACATCACAAACCATATCATTTGCTTTTATAATTCGCATTATTCCTTGATTCGACATCATTTTCTTATATGCTGAAAGAACAACTCGGATGCCTGCCGACGATATGTATTCAAGACCACCCATATCAAGAATAAGCTCTTTTGTATCTTCTGAAAGCTCGTTTATCACCGTATCTAAATTCGGTGCAGTTGTAGTGTCAAGTCGACCTGTGATTTCAAGGACCACAAGTTCATAATCTCTTTCAACGTTGATTGTCATACGAATTCTCCTTCTAAAAAGTTGAATTTATAAATCCACTTTTCAATTTTTCTATGTTTTATCCGAATGTTTACGGTATATAAATCTTGTTCATTTTCACAATTTTTCCGTTTTCAATCACGATACTTGTGTTGGAAGGATAAAAGTTATATTCAATACCTGAATCTTTTGAAAGAAAATCTTTTACAGAATAGTGTTTTGCTTTTGAATCAGGTTCTGACTCGTCAACATATTCAAATTTGTCAGAAACAGGGAGCGTTTCTTCGAACAATTCGTAATAAGCTTTTACATTATTCATGCCCACTTCATAATAAACGGTACCATCATCTGATATTAAATCAAACCCACCATTTTCTTCGCCACCGTTAATGCGCACAAGACCGGATGCAAGACGCTCAACCTCTGTAACGACTATCTCTTCACATCTGCGGAAAATCCTGTCCCCAACTTCAAGAGATGCAATATCTACCATGTCATAAAGTTCGTAGGTATAAATTTTAGCATCCATTACCGTGTTTCCACTCCCGTCAACATACACACCACCTTTTTCAAGAGAAACCGACACTGTGCTATTTTCAAGAGTATTCAGATCAAGAGTTTCAGTCAAAGGATATATAAGATATTCACTTATTAAGTCCATTGCCTCTTCCTCGGTAATAAGTGTTAACATATTATCTTCGTCAACATAAAAAACTGAACGATAAATCTGAGTTGCAGTTTTAATATCTTCGCCCTTTTTTATGTGAGCTAAAATCATAGTTGCATTACCTTTTTTAACACCTTTTACGGTCGCAATGTGTAAACCTACAGGATAATACTCAGAATAAATTTCTTCAGGCGGATAATCTGTGTTTTCTTCTGTAACCACAAGCTTATCTTCTGTATAAGATATAACCTTCCATTCGTAACCATCGTAATATTCCTGTTCAAACACGATTTCTTCTTCATAGTTACGTCTCGTATCTGCGAATAAAAGACCAGGCTCATTCGGAATTTCAACACTTATTACACCAAGCGCATAGGGTGTGATTTCTCCCTGATTGAAATAAAGTACCAAAGAATTTTTGGTCAGATAGAACTGAACATAGCCAAGATATTCTTTAACATAGTCGTATGTATATGTATCAGCAGATTCAGGAGCAATTTCTTTTAATTTATCAACAAATAAATTTGTTATGTAATCAGTCAGAGAAACATCAAGCATTTCTTCTTCAATCATATCCGAAACTGACATTTCATTATCATAACTTGTGCAATATGTTTTTGACTCCATTATTTTTGTCGGATGAACTCCGCCAATATTTATGTATTTGTGATTTACAAATGAAAGGAACCCCCAGATGCTGTAAGTCTGCTCATAAGTAAGTTCATAGACAAAGGGTGTGAATTTTTCTCCCATTTGTTCTTTTAGTGCAAGTGCATCTTCTTTTTTGCCTCTTGCTTCTTCTATAAACTTATCTGCATCCCATTTGTAATCAGTATTGATTGCATCAAGACAAGGCATCTCAGTAGGGTTTTCAAAAACAGGATAGTATGCTACCGCTTCTATCAAAACATTACCTTCATCGTCAGTTATGGTTTCTGCGATTCTTTCTACAGAATTTACATAAGCGCTGGCAGGAGAATATATGTATATAGTTCTTGTATCTCCGTCCCAATGAACCTCACATTCAAATGCTTCGGATATTGCTCGGAGTGGCACTAATGTTCTGCCATTTTTAATTTTTGCAGGTACATCAAGAGTAATTTCTCTATCATTAAAATACATTTTGTTTTCGCCGATTGTAATAGATAAACTGTCATCGGTTCTGTGAGCATAAACCATCTGTTTTCCATCAAGCTCTGCAAAACTCACTGCACAGCCCATTGTTTCAAAAATCGCTCTTAACGGAACTAATGTTCTGCCATCTTCAATTACAGGTTCTACATCGAAAGTTATAATCTCGTCATTGTAGTAAACTTTTAATTGGTCGTTAGCAGTCTCATCTGCTGCAAATGCGGCAAAGGGTGACAAACAAAGAACTACTGCGATAAATAAGCTTAAAAATCTTTTGGTTTTCATAAGAAAGCCTCCTAATCTTTTTTCAACTGTATTATTTTTTTACTTCATCAATAAGCACAAAGTATTTTTTGTATAATATCAAAATTCGTATGACAAACCTATGACAAAAACAAAAAATCATTACGTCTACAGTTTCCCGAAATCATAATGATTTTAAAAGCAGTTTATAATTTTCTTTTTCTTCTTCACAGCATAGTCATAAGCAACTGCAGTTCCGCTTTTTGGTTGGTAGTCAAATAAATCTCGTCTGCTGTTTTTACGCCTTGGTGGTAAATAGTTTTCGTCATAGTAAATCACACAAAAATCCGACTTGTTTATCATTTCCTGATTTCGTTCTACATAAGATGCTTTACCCGCTTTTTCCATATGATTAGGGAAGTATGTACCCTCATAATGTTCAAGCAGACTTTCTTCGTACCAATCGGGAATATGTTGGAATGCGGACCTGACATATATCCTTTTTATGTGCGGATATTTTTCTTTAAGTTCGCTAACGATTTTATGGCATAAATCATCAAATTCACTTTTACTGCCAAAATAAAAATTACCAACATCTTTTTCCGTAATCAGAATCTTGATTTCTTTTGTGAGCCTATCTATCAGTTCGGGCGTTTTATCAATCTTTCTGTGTCCAAAAAAACAGCAAGTATATAATTTTAAATCTTCCATAACATCACCATAAAAATATTGTAGATATATAGTATATCCATTTAGAACATTATAGCACATATTTTCGATAAAATAAATACATAATATATTTATTTTGGAGT
>JAFZEI010000128.1 GCA_017560765.1 Clostridia bacterium
ATTAAGTGCCATTATACAAAAACACATTAATATTCCTATAAAGGCAATCTCAAAATCACCTGTAAAAAAACTTAGTATTTCATTTTGACGTTTTAAAAAAATATATGGTGCAATCGGAGCCAAAACTATATTAAAAAGACAGTTTAAAGCAAAAACGGGACTTCTTAATACCGTTTTGATTTCTTTATTGCAAAAAGCGTTTTTATGCTTTTGGGGTATAATTTTAATTTTAGATTTTTTTGTATTTTTAAATACGTATTTCATTCTTTCTGTTATAGCATCATAAATTATTCCTCCGTAAAAATAAATAATTGCTGTTATAAAAGCGGCTGTAAGATATCCTAAGAGCAGAAAAGCAACAGAGGATATTCTGTCTAAAGACAAGGATTTACTGTAGAAAAATGAGTTAAAAAGTATTTTGTTTATAAGATCAATATTTTTTGTTTTTGATGATAATATGGAGAAAATATCTCTGTTATTTATAAGCAAGGCGGCACAAACAATCACCACTGCACTGATTGTAGCAATCAGCTCTTTATTTTTGAAGCCTGATGATACTCTCAGCAGCACGGATATTAAAACGAAAGCAATACTTAGCGGCAATGCAGGAAAAGCCACAGCTCCGGCAAGCATTTTTAATAGCAGAACAACAGAAAATTCTGTTTTGATAAAGTATGCTATGAATCCCGGTAACAAAAAAATCACAGAGGATATTATTGCTCCTAAATAAAGTATTATATAATTAACAAAAAAAATATAATTCTTTTTAATCGGTAATGGTGTAAGTATTTCTCTGTCTTTATCAGCGAACATTATATTATATACAGAGAAAACAGACATCAAAAATACCATTGTATTTGCAGTAAAAGTAAGAAAGGAAAAATAGCCGCCTATATTGCCTGACTTATTAAATGTATCAAAAATTATCCCCATCATAATACTGTAAGGGATTAAAATACTTGCACCTATAAATATTAATAAAAGAGATACACCTACAGCAGATATTTTTGACTGTTTTGATTTAATAATTGTGTCTCTAATCCTTCTGAGGCTCAATTTGTATTTTATTTGAAAAAAGAGCAACACTTTAAAGTTCCTCATTGAATTCACCTTTAATTGTTTTCATAAATACTTCCTCTAAAGAAGAATCTCCGTTGCTTACTTTCATTTTTAATTCATCAAGCGTACCGATTGCCGCAATCTCTCCATATTTAATTATTGCAACTCTGTCGCATAATTTTTCTGCCACTTCAAGAATGTGGGTAGAAAAGAAAACAGTATTTCCTTTTTTACAATGCTCTCGCATTTCATCTTTTAAAAGCTTTGCAGACATTGGATCAAGACCAACCATTGGTTCATCAAGAATCCAAAGTTTCGGTTGATGAATTAACGCTCCTGTAATAACAAGTTTTTGGCGCATTCCGTGAGAATAACTTTTGATTTGCTGATTTAAAGCTGCTTGTATGCCAAATTCTTCTGTATATTTTTCTATGCGTTCTTTTCTGTCTGAAAGCGGCACATTGTATACATCTGCCATAAAATTAAGATATTCTGCTCCTGTAAGCCTCTCATATATATCAGGGTTGTCCGGAACATATCCAAATAACTGCTTGCACTCTACAGGTCTATGTTTCATGTTTATACCGTCTATAAATACTTCTCCCTGAGTAGGCTGTAAAATTCCGGTAATCATTTTTATAGTTGTTGTCTTACCTGCTCCGTTAGGTCCTATAAAACCAAAAATTTCCCCTTTATTTACTTTTAGATTCACATCCAAAACAGCCGGAACGCTGCTTATATCATAACGTTTTGTTACAGATTTTAATTCTAACAATTTATTTATCCTCTTGATTTAAAATTATTATATAGAAGTATAACACAAAACATATAAAACCGCCATACAAATCAAAAGTGATTCCTTAAAAAGCAAAAACTCCGGGATGCATTTTATAAAATGCAAATCTCGGAGTTTTTAAGGTTGCTCTTGCAACCGATAGGAATCAAATAATTATAATTGATTATTCTTCGTGGTCACAACAACCGCAGCAACAATCCTCATCCTCGTCATCAATCCATTCGATTTCGATTTCTTCTTTACATTCAGGGCAGATTATAACACTCTTGTCCTCATCAATAATAGCTGAATCAAGCTCTATTTCTGCACCGCAACCGGGACATTCAAGATCTGTATACTCAAAATCATCGTCCTCACAATCACAGCAACAGCAATCGTCATCGTCATCGTCATAATCACAATCACAGTCACAATCACAGTCACAGTCACAATCGTCATAAATGAAATCTTCGGCATCCTCAAGACGCTCATCAATATCATCGATATCATCGAGAAGAGCTTTTTGCTCATCCTCTACTTCTTCTATAGAAATTGCAACATCATCAAGAACATCAATAATAACTTTTAAAAGTTTACCTTCGTTTGTATCATCACTGATGTTAAGACCATCAGCAAGGCCTCTTAAATAACTAACTCTCTCTGATAAATAACCCATATTTAAACCTCCTTAAGCACGTTCCATGTACTCTTCTGTTCTTGTGTCAATTCTGATTCTGTCACCTTTATTTACGAACAAAGGAACTTTAACAGTTGCACCTGTCTCAACTACAGCAGGTTTATTTGCACCGGTTGCTGTGTCACCTTTAAATCCGGGCTCTGTATCAGTAACTTCCAATTCAACGAAGATAGGTGGCTCAATACCGAAAACCTTACCCTTAAAAGAAAGAATCTTGCAGATATCATTTTCTTTAACGAATTTCAATGAATCACCAACTGTAGCTCCGTCAATAGGAAGAAGCTCGTATGACTCAAGATCCATAAAGTAATACAAACCATCATCAACATAGCTGTATTGCATTTCTTTTCTTTCAATGTGTGCCTTGGGCATCTTATCCGATGGGTTAAAAGAACGCTCAACTGTTGCTCCTGTAATAACGTTTTTATATTTTGTTCTTACAAAAGCAGCTCCTTTACCCGGTTTAACGTGTTGGAACTCTATAACTTGAAAAACGCTGCCATCCATCTCGAATGTGATGCCGTTTCTGAATTCACCTGCTGTAATCATAAAAAACCTCCAATAAACAAATAAGTATTTACCAAGCAATTTTACACTATAAATAAGAAAAACACAACCATTATTTTATAGTTTCAAGCAAAACGCCTGTTCCCTTAGTTATTCTCAACCGCAACATTATCAATATAAATTGAGTGTGCTCTTGCACCGAAGCCAAAAGCTTTGGTATAAGAGATAAGAGCACTGTTTGTAGTTGCAACTTGAGTACCTGCTCCGTTAAGTATTGATGCACTGCGATAATAGCGCTCCTTATAAGCAGTTGCAGCAGCAGGCAACAAACCATCATCAGCATACGTTACAGAAGCAATAAGAGTATCATTTGCATAGAATGAAACCTTACCCTTACCATCGTCATGAGCTTTAAACTTAACAAATTGAGAAGTAAAGTTAATGCCTGTATCAAATTCATGAGAAATGTGTTCAATCTTGTTTGTATCAGCATTATAAGTGATTACATAAATCTTAACCTTGCCACCTTCTGTAAAGAATACACCAATACCGCTCTTTGAAACAATTGAGCCAGAGCCGTCACCTATAATACCATTTGTCTCATAGAAATTGCGACTTACGTTGCATTCATTACCATAGTTCATAACAAAACCCGCAAAGTTAGTCTTTGTGTTTCCGACATTTTGTACATCAAATTTTACAGTGTATGCTTTACCGTTTTCAACACGCTCTGCAAAAGAGAAAGCATCAAAAACAAGATTGCAAATTACGTTATTGTCTTTATTGACAAAAGTAGATTGGTTTGCACCCACGGCAAATACCCAATCAGGACCAATATATGAGCCTGTAACATTTGAACCGTCGGTGCCATCTTCAAAGTCAGCTTCAACCTCTGTAAAAGAAGTTTCTGTATCTGGCTTAACTTCTTCTTTTTCTGTAGGAGCTTTATCTTTAACAAGCTTGTCGCCATAAGTAAGAGTATATCCTGTATCGAAGCTTGTAACATCTGCTTCTGATTTAAATGCACCCATATAAGCAATATAGAAGAATCCATCCTCCTCTGCCGCAAGAGGGAAACGCAAACTCTTCATTGAAGAACCTTCAACAGCTTTTGGAAAACATTTTGCCGTTTCAAGTACTAAAATATGCCAATCGCCATCTGCTACTAAATCTGCGTGGTACCACCAACCTTCGTCACCGGTAGGACCACCCGTTGTAGTTACAGCATAAAAATGATTTCCCTGTCCCACACTATTGCCGATGCCGACTTTATACCTAACTGCAATATAAGGATATTCAGTAACATCATACTCTTCATTATCTCCAAAAGGAACAATTATATTCTTATCACCGTCTAATGACTTAACAGTAAGATACGGATCATCATCATTAACGTATGCATCGCAAGCAGAAAGTGTAGTATGCGACTCATCGTATTCGTCAAATCTTGTTAAAACAGCGTCAACATCAAAATATGACGCATGAGGATTCTCCGTCGGAACGGGGGTAGGTTCCTTTGTAGGCGCCTCAGTAGATGAGTTTGTAGGCTTTTCCGTAGCTTTATCTGTCGTGTTAGCAGTTGCGGAAGCTTTGCCGGGTGTTGCTTTTGAATCAGTAGATTTCTTATCATCCGAGCAAGCAGTGATCATTGTAATCATCAAACACAAAGCAATCAAAACTGCTATAATTTTATTGCACTTTTTGTTAAACATGGCTTTACCACTCCTTTTTATAAATCTATACTTATAATATATTTAATTACAAAAAAAAACAATAATTTTTTTGTAATTTTACAATTAATATTGTATACTGACATAGTTATTTAACTGATTCACAGGAGGCATGTTGTTAAATGAAAATTTCCGTAGTTGGTATGGGACGTTGGGGCAGCTGTATTGCATGGTATCTAAGCGCAATAAAAAAGCTTGATGTAAAGTTCTACGGCAGAGCCGGCTCGCCTGATTTCATACGTTTTTATAACGAAAGAAAAAACGATTATATAATACTGCCGCAAGAAATTGAATTATCCTCAGACCTTGAATATACAATATTGTCATCAGAGTGCATAGTAGTATCCATCCCTGCCCAAGGTTTCAGAAACTTCCTTAAAGAAATTAAAGAAATCAAAGAACTGACAAAACAGGGCGTATTATCAAATAAAATATTCGTTCTGTGCATGAAAGGTATTGAGTCAGGAACAGGCAAACGTCTTACTCAGATATTCCGTGAAGAGATGGGACTCGATACAAAAGTTGCCATTTGGGTAGGACCGGGACACGTACAAGACTTTTATGCAGGCAGACCAAGCTGTATGGTAATTTCCTCTGATGATATTACAATCACGAAAAAACTCGTCAACGAATTTAACAGCAATCTTATACGGTTCTATTACGGTCAAGACTTGATAGGATGCGAAATCGGTGCAGCTGCAAAAAATGTTATGGGCATTGCCGCCGGAATGTTAGACGGCATTGATTGTCCCGGCCTTAAAGGCGCATTAATGGCACGAGGAGCCCGCGAAGTTGCTCGTCTTATACGAACAATGGGCGGCAGTGAACTTACTGCATACGGTCTTTCGCATTTAGGCGATTACCAGGCAACTTTATTCTCCCCTTACAGCCACAACAGGCTTTTCGGAGAGAATTACATAAGAGGCTTGCAAACCACAAAGCTTGCCGAAGGTGTTGACACCTCAAAAGCAATGTATAAACTTTCAACAGATTACAATGTTGACTTACCTATATCCACAGCAATTTACAAAATGCTCTTTGAAAGCAAGGATCCAAGAGAAGAACTTGAAGCCTTGTTTGACAGAGAGATTAAATTTGAATTTTAAATAAATTATCAGGAGGGAAAAATGAAAACTAAAAGCAAACTTTTTTATGTCATTTTGATATGTATGCTGGCCATTATTTTCGCAGCATTGACTGCATGCGGTGATGAGCAAGAAGGATCTGCCACACCAACCGACAGCTATATTATTTCCACACCCGGTGCTGCAGACGGCCAACCAACGGGAAACGCAGACGGAACGCCGACAGCAACTCCCACACAAGCGCCAACACCAACACCGATTATTTCCGCATATCCCACAGAAGGCACGCGTCCCGAGGATTTCGGCATGAAAACAGAAATAATGGTTGACGGCAATATCGTTTCAAGCTACAACAGAAGCGAAAAAATTTCATTTGGTTTAGGCGAAGAATACACTGACATTAATGGTATTTTCGCATTCAGAGGCAATAATTACAGAAACACAGCCGGCGTATTCGGAGTACAGAATATCACCGAAGCCAAATTCAACCCTACTCCTCTTTGGACACAAAAAACCGGTTCTTTATCAGCTACAACAGGCGGCGGATATTGGTCGGGATGCGGTTGGACAGGTCAAGTTTTAATTGAAGAATGGCCTAAATCTACAAGACAAATCATGAAGATGTATGATTGGGCTAAAGAACAAGAAACTCTTACAGAGGTAATCGTAGCATCTGAAGACGGCAAAATTTATTTTTATGATTTCGAAACCGGAAAAGCAACAAGAGATCCAATTGTTTGCAACATCGCTTTTAAAGGCGGCGGTTCTTTAGACCCCAGAGGCATTCCTCTCATGTATATAGGTAGTGGTGATATCAGTCCCTACGGAGTATATCCCAGCGCATACGTTATAAGTCTTGTAACAAACGAAGTGTTATATGAGTTCGGACGTTTTGACTCATTTGCATTTAGAAAATGGTATGGTTTTGACATATCCCCTATCGTTCACGGTGAAAGTGACACACTTATATATCCCGGTGAAAACGGTGTTATTTATTTTGTTTCTCTCGGTACAAAATATGACGAGGCAGCCGGTACTCTCTCTATCGACCCCGAAGTTGTAAAATGGCGTTATTTCGGCAGCAGAAGTACAACAGTAAGCTCTGTTAAATATACAATCGGATTTGAGAGCAGCCCCATAGCTTTCCAAAATTACCTATACGTTCCTGACAACGGTGGACATCTTTTGTGTATTGATATGAATACATTAAAACTTGTTTGGGTACAAGATGTATGGGATGATACTAATTGTACAGGTGTTCTTGAAGTAGAAAACGGCATTCCGTATATTTATATGTCAACTGCATACCATTATGGTTGGCGTGAAGCAAACGGCAATCCGGCGCCTGTTCCTATATTTAAAATCAATGCTCAAACCGGAGAGATAGTTTGGAGAGTTGAGTACGATTGCAGAACAACAAACGGACAGTCCGGCGGTGCACAAGGATCTCTTGCTTTAGGCAAAGGCTCTTTGGATAACATTTTATATATTCCGCTTGCAAAGACTCCTCAATTAAACAAAGGTATTCTGGTTGCTTTAAATACAGAAACAGGTCAAGAAATCTGGCAAACTCAACTTAGCAATTATAGTTGGAGTTCACCTAATATCGTTTATGATCAAGCAACCGGTAAAGGTTATGTTATAGAAGGCGATGTCAATGGCAATTTGTATATCTTTGACGGTCTCACAGGAAAAATATGCGATTCCTTTAAATTGGACGGTGCAGTAGAAGCTACACCTGTTGTATACAACAACACTTTGATTATAGGTTCGCGTGGTTGTACCGTTTATGCTTTAGAGCTTAAATAGTCAATTATTTTTATTGGTACTTATAATTTCAACTGCAAACGCCTCGGCAAGTTCGGGGCGTTTACTTGTTCTTGCTAATGCAAGATACATTGTTTGTCTTTCTTGAGGATAGCGTTTTTCTAAATTCATTCCGTCAAAAAAAGCCATATTTGAAATTTCTACAGCATAAATACCGGACTCTGTGAGATCTTTTTCCTCACCTGAGTTCTCATAGCTGTACAATTCTAAATTGTCGAAACCCGGCTTATCTTTGTTTTCCTCTAAAAAATCATCAAGTTTAAGAAAAACAAGCTGGTTAATATATACATCAAGATTCTCTTTATCGATTATAATTACATCTAATGCGCCCGTTGTAAACTCAGTTCTGAATTGCACTGCTGCATTCTTGGCTGTTGAGTCAAGTAAAGATGTTTCTCCCTCTACCACTGTAAAAAAAGAAACTAAGGGTGCATTAACAACTTCTGATTTATCTCGTATTTGCGCATCAATATATCCATCCTCTGTCTCAGAATATCCGGAGGAAAAAGAACCTACAAATTTAACATTTATATCTTCTTTAAAAGAATCTTTTAATTGCAAATATGTAAGCAGTCCTATTACACACAAAATAAGAATACCGCAAATAAGCATTTTATAATTCTCAATAGTAGCAGAAAATTTCTGAAATCTGCGTCTGATTGAATACGGTATAATATTCATGGGATCAGTGTCTGAATAATCACCTTTAATTCCCATTATTTCATTATAAGCCTTTGTAATTCTGTTATAATATTCTAAATCTTCGTTTGTGGTGCCATATTCGTCAGTTTTGTGCTTATATTGCTTCACAAGCATTGCATATTTCTTTTCTACACGCTCTTTATCAGCATTATCACTCAAACCTAAAATTTCATAGCAATTTTTTTCATTACTGTCTGCCAATTAAGGCACCTCCTCTTCGTAACAAAATGAAGTATAGCTCAACAAAATAATTCTTGCAAGTTATACTCTTTCCAAAAGTCTTATATAAAACTCAACAACTTTTAAAAGATTATCTGTAGAAATTCTCTCATTATGCCCATGAGTCATGGCTCTTTCTTTCGGGGAAAGTTTCATGGCAGAAAAACGATAAACATAATTGCTTATTTTGCAATAGTGTCCCGAATCGCTTCTCGCAGGCATCATATAAGGCGTAACAATAACATCTTGCCACGTTTTTTTGATTACTTCTTCCAGCATTTCCCATTGTTTGCAATTAGTTTCTGAGTATATCGAAGGATTAGTTCCGCTGATAACTTTTGCCTTAATTTTGCTGTTTTTCACAACCTTGTTAAAATGACTCAATGCAGAATCAACTGTGTCCTTCCCCATAAGTCTTACATTTATACCGCAACTTGCCTTAGGAGGTAATACATTATACGCATTGCTTCCTTCCAATTTTGTTACTGCTGCTGTAGTTCTCAGCATAGAATTTAATTCACCGCCCGATTTACGAGCCAAAATATCAAGTAAAGGTGCAAAACACCAAAGATTTGCAAAAATGATTTTATACGCAAAAGTAGAATGTCTCCCTAATGTGTCAAACATTTCCAAAACAGGCTTTGTGAGCTGTCTTTTAAAAGGTTTATTTTCTATTCTGCAAACTGCCCTGCTTATTTCTCCTGCTGCAGTATGTTTTGGCGGAATAGAAGAATGCCCTCCTCCGGACATCACCTCAAGCTCATAATTTACACTTCCCTTTTCTCCCGTACCTATAATTGCACATTCTTTTGAAACTCCGGGAAAAACGTGATCTACAATTGCACCGCCTTCATCCAAAACAAATGCAGGCTTAACTCCTGCTTTTTCAAGATATTCAACAATTTCAGGACACGAACTGCCGTCTATTTCCTCCTCACCCGAAAAAGAAAGATACAAATCATTACTTGGCACATATCCGTTTTTAAGCATAATTTCAAGCGCCTCAGTGACACCGCAAAGTGTAGATTTAGTATCTATGGCACCTCTGCCCCATATTTCATCTTTTTCTGTTATACCTTCAAAAGCAGGTTTTTCCCATTGTGTTTCATCTGCAGGCACCACATCATAATGAGTCATACATACTGTAGGAGCATCTGACTTTTTTCCCTTAATATGATATAAAAGCCCTGTTTTACCTATCTTAACAAGTTTTGCCTTTTTATGAATCTCAGGAAAGCGTTCTTGTAAAAGAGTTTGAAATTTTGTAAATTCCTTCATATCCATTAAGGATTCATCCCTGTATGAAACTGTTTTACATTTAAGCATAGCGCTCATATCATCTATTATTTTTTCTTTATTAAGTAAAATCATAGAATGTACATCGCATTGTTCTTTATGGTTCATTTTACTTGACACTTTATTCCCAGGCACAAAAAGAACTGCTCTTACAATAACAATACAAATAAAAATCATTAATAAAAGTGATATAGTTATTAAAAATCCAATTATAAAATCAAACATAATAAATAAATCCTTATAAATATTTGCCTATCTCAAAATGCTGCAACATGCCGCAAAAATCTTCATTCTCAGTACAAACCGATATTTTATAGCTGTTATTATCGGGAATACAATATTCTCTGATTGAACAATTTTCTGTTCTACCCTTTTTTTTAATTATTGCCCTATTCTCGGCCTTTTTATCAAAAGAAATTTCAAAGCTGTCAAGTCCGACACGAAGTCCTGTACCTGTCATTTTTATATAACTTTCCTTAATTGTCCACAATCTGAAAAACTCGTTTTCAAAATCTGAATCAGAAAATTTATTTAAATACGCTTTTTCACCCTCACAAAAAAATCGTTCTGCTATATTAGAAGACAATTTTTTAATTTTCTCAATATCACACCCAATGTTATTCCTACTCACAGCACAAATAACAATATTATCCGAGTGGGATATACTGTAATTAATACCTATGTCATTATTGATTCGCGGTTTACCGTTATTATCAGCGCCAAAATCTTCCGTTGAAAATTCATAAACATCTGAAACATATTTTTCAATCAAACCGGAACACAGACACTGCCTCCTGTTAAGAGGCAGTGTATATGTGAACATTTTGTTTTTGCGCTTAGACGGAATCATCTCTGCAATCTCCGGTTTTTCTATAGGATCAGGCAATTCGGAAATATCCGCCCATAAAACAACATCTTTAACCATAAAACAAATTATTACTTAGAAAGAATAATTACAGTATATGCAGGTATATTTATAGTGCCGCTGACTTTTTCTATTACATCAGCACCTGCTTGTGTACCGTCAGAAAGAAGCTTCCATTCTCCGTCAAGTGTATGTGAATCTGCATTTGATGTAGGATTAATCAAAGCTAAAACAGATTCGCCTTTATAACTGTTAAACAAAGCAGTCATACCGCCCGAGGATAATCTGTTAAAGCTTACAGATGTTTGTCCTTGTGATGTCAAAACGAAGCTGCTCTTACGAAGCTCAATCAAGCCCTTGTAATAGTTCATCATTTTATATTCATTACTGTCAGGAGTTAATGCTTCCCAATTAATGTTATTAACATCATCAGAAGACTTATAACTGTTCTCGTCACCATTCTTTGTTCTCAGCATTTCTTCGCCTGCTTGCATAAAAGGAGTACCTTGAGAAAGCATAAGGATTGCCGCACCTACACGGTTCATAGCAAGTCTTTCGTCTACAGAATTATTACCATTTGAAAGAGTTAACTTATCCCACAAAGTATGATTATCATGAGCACTCATATAATTAATAATTGCAGCTTTCTTTACAGACCAGCCTGCAACAGCATTTTTACCGCCTGCAAGACCGAACTGTACTTTTGATTCATATTGACCATACTCACCGCTGATATAGCCCTTTGAAGCTTTATCAAATACGCTGCCTTTTAAACCATCACGAATTACGTCATTAAATACAGAAATACCGCCGGCAGCTCCTTCTACTTGATCAATACGACTAATATTTGTCTGATTTGCCTGAGCACTGCCATCAATTGTGCTGCCCATTGTCCAACCCTCACCGTAAATAATGGCTTTAGGGTTAATATTGTGAACTGCAGTTTCAACTTGCTGCATTGTTTCAAGATCATGTAAACCCATTAAGTCGAAACGGAATCCATCCAGCTTATACTCCCTTGCCCAATAGCTTACGCTGTCAACCATAAACTTACGGAACATCTTTCGCTCTGAAGCAGTGTCGTTACCGCAACCGCTGGCACTTGAGTTAGCACCTGTTGCCGTATATCGATAGTAATAATACGGAACTATTTTGTTAAAGGAACTGTTTGCATCATATGTGTGATTGTAAACAACATCCATTACCACAGCAATTCCTGCGTTATGAAGAGCTTGTACCATCTGTTTGTATTCATTTACTCTTACTTCTCCATGATATGGATCTGTACTGTAACTTCCCTCAGGCACGTTGTAATTTTTAGGATCATAGCCCCAGTTAAACGCGCTGTCGGGGTTTGCCTCATCAACTGTAGCATAGTCATATACAGGAAGCAAATGAACGTGAGTTACGCCTAAATTCACAAGATAGTCAATACCGACACTGACACCGGAACTGTTTTTAAGACCTGTCTCAGTAAATGCAAGATACTTACCCTTATACTTTGAATCTGAAATTTTATTACTGAAATCTCTTACATGAACTTCCCAAATAACAGCTTCTGTGTATGTGTCTGTACCTGCTGTATACGGTTTGTCCCAATTAACAGGGTTAGTTTTTGAAAGATCTATAACCATACTTCTGTCACCGTTAAGGCCTGCAGATTTTGCGTATGGGTCAGTAGCAGTTTGAGTGCCCACAGAAGTTGTAACCGTATAAGTATAGTATGTGCCGTGACCGCAATTTTCCGTATGAACCCAAACACCTTTATCTGAACGTGTCATTTCTACGTCTTTATACGCCACGCCACCGTTACCCTCGGAATAAAGATTGAGTACAACTTTTGATGCAGTAGGTGCCCATACCTTGAAAGTAGTATTATCACCATTTATAACAGCACCTAAGTCATCTCCGTCGTATGTGTATTTTTCGATAAATTCTTTATTGTCAAACACAGCAGTAGGAACAACAACCTTCTTGCCGTAACCTTCAATTTCTATCTCATAAGGCTTAGAAATATCAAGATTCTCTGTCAATGTTACATAACCGTTAGTTGCATCTCTGTTTAATGTGCTTATTGCCTTAATTTTTATCTCATTGCCACCTTGGTAAACCTTTACTTGATCTAAAGAAGTAAGGCGTGTTGCCGGTGTAAGATTGTATTGTATTTGATCAAAATCGATAATTCCGGCCAAAGTGAATTTCTTTATCATATCCAAAGTCTTTCCTCCATCGTTACTCGTATATTGTGAACCAACACCGCTCTTAAGGTAGATAAATGTTTCTTCACCCTCAATAACTGCGAATCTGTCCTCGTTAAAATCCTTTGTAGCAGAGCCCCACGCATTTCCTCCCGGTTCACTGCAATCGCGTCTTACAATAAAACCAACCTCAGTAATACCCTCCGGCACATTTACAACAACTTTTGCACCGTATTCGCACTCATGGAATAAATGACCGCTTCCTTCTTTGCCGTCCCACCACATCCAGATATCACAATTCTCATAAGAACCGGGATATGTCCAATATAAAGTAAGCTGATTGTGTCCGGCTTCTTTCTCTAACGTATATTCGTCTTTCGGAATTGAAGCAGTCGGACTTGCTGTAGGATTTGGCGATGCAGTCCCATCATCCTTACCGGACGAATTCGAATCATTATTACACGCAGCCGCAAATACAGTAATCAGAACAATCGTCAATAAAAGACTAATTATTTTTTTTGCTTTATTCATGTTTTTCACCTCAAAAATTATTTCTCAGTGATTTTAACATTTTGCAAAACAAAATTCAATGTCAAACAATAATTATATCTTGTTTTCTGTCTTTTACCGTAACTCCCTCCGCGCTTATTTTTAATGAAACAGTATCGCCTACATTACCACTGTACGGAAATACAACACTGCTCTCTCCCAAATCAGCTTTACCGAAACAAAATCTCCCGTAATCAAGTATTTCCGTTATTTCTGCCAAGAAAGCATACCTTGACGGATTATCACTTTTTTCTGCCGCTACAGCAAACGCATCAAAAATAAGTTCAGGCTCTGTATCAAATATTTCAATTCCTCTTGCCGCAAAAAGCTTTTCTCTTATAACGTGTTCTATCTCTGCAAGTTCTCCCGCAATATCAAAATAAAAGGTATATTTTCTGTTCTTTTCACGTACTTTTACAATAGAGCATTTTACTGAATTAACAGTATTTAACGGTGTGATATTTCTTTCAGCAATAGATATTTTGCTGAAATCAATGTCAAAATTTACATTATCTCCCTCATCAAAACATTGATTTCCATCTTCATATACAAATAAAGGAAATAATGCATCTTTTTTGTCATAATTGCCATATTCCAATCTATACAGCACTTTGTCGTCAATAATTTCTACTCTTGCAATCTTTCCCTTACCGCTGCCCTCTCCCAAAATCACCCCATCAGACGGAATACGCACTTTCACTTTACCGTCTTTTATACCATAAATAGCTTTAGGCAAGTTAAAACTATTGTTACCTAACTGCATCTTACCTTTTACTATTTCACAATCAACTATATTTTCTTTGGGAATTCCGGATATAATATTCATTTCTGTTTCCCTATCAAAAACGTATATATTTCTTTTATTTATGGCAATTTTTACAATATCACCTTTGTGTATTTCGCAATCTGCCCCTGTTTTCACAACTAAAGTCCCATCTTCTCCCGGAGAATTTTTGCCATATAAATTTGTATAAACCAAATTTTCTCCTCCTAAAGATTCTACCATTACAACAGGAGCCTCCGTAATTTCCCATTCGTCTGTTTTATATTTACCATCATCAATTCTCACATCATCAGGACGAATACCGACGGCTACACGATGCTTTCCGTCCGAATATTTTTCTGGTATTTTATCTGCTATATAAAAATCTACATTAATACGAATGCCGCAATCAAGAACGTATGAAATCTCTCGGCCTTCTTTATATATAACACCATCAAAAAAGCATATTTGCGGTGTGCCGATAAAGCTTGCAACAAACATGTTAATAGGATTCCTAAATAAATTACGAGGCGTATCTATCTGTTGAACGAAACCGTCCTTCATAACAACAATCCTTGTACCCATTGTCATTGCTTCTGTTTGGTCATGTGTTACATATATAAAAGTTGTTTGCAGCTTTTCATGCAAACGAGAAATCTCGGCACGCATGGCAGCTCTCAATTTTGCATCCAAGTTACTTAAAGGCTCGTCAAGCAAAAAAACTTTTGGGTTTCTGACAATTGCTCTGCCCAAAGCCACACGCTGTCGCTGTCCGCCCGAAAGCGCCTTCGGTTTTCTTTCAAGATATTGTGTAATACCTAATATTTCGGCAGCTTCCGTAACTTTTTGCTTAATAATATCTTTTGGAACTTTTGCTGTCTTTAAAGCAAAAGCCATATTTTCGTATACTGTCATATGAGGATATAAAGCGTAATTTTGGAAAACCATTGCAATATTTCTGTCTTTTGGTTCAAGGTCATTCACTACTTCACCATCAATCCTTAATTCACCTGCTGAAATTTCTTCAAGCCCTGCTATCATGCGAAGAGTAGTTGACTTTCCGCACCCACTGGGCCCAACAAACACAATAAATTCCTTGTCTTTTATATCCATACAAAAATCGTTTACTGCCTTAACCTCACCGTCATATACTTTATAAATGTGTTTTAATGATAAATCTGCCATTATTTCATCCCTTTATTTTTAAAATCAGCCCTTTACAGCGCCACCCGTTACACCTTCAACATAATATTTCTGCAGCCACATAAACAGCAAAGTTATAGGTGTAGCTACAACAACCGCCGCAGCACAAAAAGTCGTAAAATATTGTTGAATACTCTCTCTTTCAAGCCATCTGTACATTCCTAAAGCAACCGTATACTTTGACGTATCGGGAACACCTGACATGATATATGAAACAAATATAAAATCACACCAAGGAGCTATAAAGCTTATAAGAATTGTATAAATAATTATCGACTTACTCAGAGGTAATATTATTTCAAAAAATATTCTTGCTCTGCCGGCTCCGTCAATTCTTGCAGCCTCATCTAAAGAATTTGGAACAGTGTCAAAAAAACCTTTTGCCACATAGTAACTTAAAGCAGCACCGGCAGAGTACACTATAATAAGGCTTGCCATAGATTGATAATTATTCGGCAATAAAATTTTAAGCAAAAAATAAACTGCCGACATACTCATAAAACCGGGAAACATACCAAGTATAAGCATTATATTCATCATAGGCTTTCTCGCTTTGAATTTTATTCTGCTGAAAGCATAAGAAACAGCAAGCACAAAAGCTGTTGTTATAATGCAACTTACAAGGGCTATTATAAAGGTATTTCTATACCAAGACGGGAAATTAGTTTCCGTAAATAACCTTTTATAATTATCCAGTGTCCACTGCTGCGGAAAGAAAGTAGGACTCCAAGCTCCCGGTTCACCTCTGAATGATTGAATAATTAAATAAAACAGAGGCACTATCCACAATATTGCAAGACATGTCAGAATTAATTGACGTCCTTTCATAACGCGTTCCTCACTTTCATTGAAAATTTCCTTCTCCTTGCACAGCAGAAGATCTGTTATACACAACAAGCGAAAATACTGCCGAAATAACAAATACGAGAATACCTATAACTGATGCAAGCTTATAATTTCTGTCTGTTCCAAGAGACAGCTTATAAAGCCAAGTAATCAACAAATCCGTACTCTTGGCTCCGTTTGTATATTTTATATTATCACCGGGGCCGCCTCCGCTAAGAAGAAATATCACGTTAAAATTATTTATATTACCTATAAACTGCGTTATCAAGTAAGGACCTGTCACAAATAACATATAGGGCAGCGTTATTTTCCTGAATTGTCTTGCAGGGCCGGCTCCGTCAATTCTCGCGGACTCATACAAATCTTTCGGAATATTCATTAAAATTCCGCTGCACAGAAGCATACTGTAAGGTATTCCTATCCACATGTTTACAATTATTATCCAAACTCTTGTAGTTGTAGCATCAAGCCCAAATTGCAGATGATAATTAAATACATTCTCAATAAATTGCGTAATGATGCCACCACCGCTACCGGGCATTCCGCCGCCCGTATCAAGCATTTTAGACAATATCATAAGTGAAACAAATTGAGGCACTGCAATTGTTGCAACAAAAAGCGTTCTGTATGCCTTTTTAAATTTTATACCTTTATTGTTTATAAATATTGCAAGCAACATTCCTCCAAAATAGCTCGTAAACGTAGCAAGCGTCGCCCATACCATTGTCCATCCCAGAACTCGCCAAAAAGTCTTACCCAAAGAAGAATTACCACTGAGCATATCTGCAAAGTTCTGTATACCTACCCATTGAAAGAGTCTCTCAGGCACTTCATGATTTGCATCGTAATTTGTAAATGCAATCATTATCATTGTGACAAGAGGAACAATAGTAAACAGAAATAACCCTATCATAGGCAGTGATAATAAAGTGGTGTGAAATTTTGCATCTAAATAGTGCCCTACATCTCCACGGAAATTTCTCGGCTTTCTTCCGATGATGTTTAGTTGCTCCAACGTAACACTTTCCTTAACACTTCTCCACCAAGTTATAACAAAGAAAAGTATAATGAAAAGCGTAAGTATTCCGTATAGTACAACGTGAAAAGAGTTATCTCCCGGCACTTTAGTATACTCACCTATATTCGGGTCCCATTCTCCGGATATATATGTTTCTTTGAATCCCACATTGCCGCCTGTAAAGAAATTCTGAAAAAACATTGCAAGATACCTTCCGCCAAAAGCAATCATATATAAAACAAAGACTGCTTCTGACAGGAGATATACTATTCCGCGAACGGTTTGCCCTCGAAATATATGACCTATACCCATGAATAAACACGATAATTTAGTCAGGACATTACTTTTTATTAAATTTTTAATTTTCATATTGTTTTTCATTTTCTGATTTGTCTGCAAAGTGCATCCAAATATCCTTTAAGCATAGAATCAGACACATTTGTTCCGTTTGCTTTTGCTGTAATAATCGGCGTAATCAAACTCGCCATAGGAGTCCAGTACGTTGCCGGAACACTTTTTTGGGCTCTGTTATATTGCGCCTGGTCAAGTACTGCAGAAATAACAGTATCATTTTGAACAGTCTCCATATTGGTTACATTTTTATTTGTTGGTCCAAACCCTCTTATTTTAAATCTTTTAAGCTGATTTTCTTCGTTTGTCAACCATTGTGCTAATTTATGAGCTTCACCTTTGTTTTTACTGTAACCGTTTACACCGATAAGCTTATAACCCATATATCCGCCAAGTTGCATGTTTTTGCCGCCGATTTTCACAGTCGGTAATTTGCAAACACCCATATTATCACCTAAAAGCTTTTTAATTGTTGATGCATTCCAAGTACCGCTAACGGCTGCAGCAGCTTCACGTTTGCCTCCGTTTGATGTAAAGGCAGCTATTATTTTACTGTCGTCTGTCTGTGCTATCAAAGCGTCACTGTACAAATACGTTCTTAACGCCTTCATTACATCCAAACCTGCTGAATTGTCAAAATTTATTTCTACTTTCTGCTCCACCATTTTATCATTATAAGTCACATCATATTTAAGCTCAGGATTTGCAAAGAAAAATGTTGATAAATACCACCCGTCATCATTTAATCTAAAATGAACCTTTTTACCGGCAGACTGAGCTGTACTTAAAACCGTATCCAAGCTTTTAAGATCCTCGGGATTTTTATATACACTTTTATCATAATATAAAAACAAACAATTATCGCCTGTACAAGGATATGCAAAAAGCTGATTTGTGCCACCTATTGTAACCGTTGCCGCATTTACACTTTCTTGTGTATTTACTTCCTTAATATTAGCTTCTATATCGCCGCCTACTCTTGCTAACGCACCGCCTGCATACAGCTTGTTTATTTGGTCACTTGAAAAGCTGTAAACATCAGGTCCTGACTGAACATCATTCAGCACTTTATCTGCTGCCTCGCCCTCACCTTGCACTCCGAAATTAAAAGTATACTTATTCTTAGGATTTGCTTTTGCATAGGCATTACACATTTCTTTAAGCATTGCCTGGTCTTCTTCCGCACCCCACACTGTCAAAGTGTAGCTTTGCCCTACGGAATCACCATTTTCAACAACATCTCCTGCTTTTTTTGGACTGCAACCGACCACACTCACAAGCAATATCATAGATAAAAGAAAGGATAAATATTTACAAATATATTTCATATTTTAAACCTCCGTATTTTTTATAACAAAATTAAAAATTACACAATGTTAGAATGTGTAATCTTCACAAAAATATACTTGTTATAAAAATTTTAAGAGGAATAATTACTTTAAAGGAAGGAAGTTATTATGCGCAATCAAATAATATGTAGGCTGCATATGTGGATGTGCTAATCCTCCAATCAAAACCTTACCGCTTGAAGCAATGAAAGAATTCTTTGCAGTAGCATATTTGCCGCTTATTGCATGTCCGAGCAAAGGACCTGTACTCGTTGTCATATTTGCAAGTGACTGCATAAGATATGCAGGACTGTAATTAATTTTAACTTTATACATAAACAAACCTTTTTCGATGGTAAAACGACAAAAACGCATAAGAGATTCACTTTCAAAAGTTGCCGTTAATTCATTAAGCTCCTTTTGCGCTCCGTCTAAATTTAAATGACCAAGGCTATTTTCGTAAGCCGTACCATCTGCAGAAGTATCAATCACGTATAAATCTTCTCTGCAATTAACTATTGCCGCAAAGGAGTCAAGTGTGCGTTGCGTTCCTCCGTCGTTATTGTAATCCTCACCTATAAGCCACTCGAAAGTACCTTTATCACTGGCAAGGAAACCACTCTCATAGCTATTCATAATGCTGATTGCTTTTGTATTACCGTAATTCACAAAACCCCAATTACCTATTGGCAAAAACGGTATAAGGTCATCATCATTCTTTATATTAAATATTGTTTTATAATTTGATGCCTTTTTAGATGTTGTAGTATTCGGCGCCGCAAAAGTATACGTATGCGAAGTATACTCAGCACTGTCTTCAAAGTATGTACCGAGAATATTTGCAATTGCAGCACCTCTTGAATGGCCTGTAATTAAAATGCTCTTTCGAGCAGAATCATCTACATTTTCCTCTATATACGCCAAAAGCTTTTCAAGAACACGATTTGATGTAACATCAAAACCTTTATGATTCTCTTTATTCAGCCAGTGAGGATGATTTGCTCCTGTTGCAGAGTAATATGCCGATGTATCAGCACCAACATCAAAGTTGCTTGACCATTCTTCGTTAGTATCATTTGTACCGCGAACAGAAACAACTATAACTTCTTGAAGTTCACCATTATACATGATTTTTTTGTGTCCCACAAAAAAATCTGTTATATCGTCTTTATCTACGGAATATTCGTCGGACGTCACACCAATCTGCTTGGTATTTTCAAGACCAAGCATAGCGCCAAAGTCGAGTACGTTGTCGCTGCCTCCTTTAATCGCGCCATTTGTCACTTCTATATATAAATCCTTATAAATATCAGAAGACAAGAGTATTGATAAAACAGACAAATCTTTTGAGTATAAAGTATTGTTACCCTCCAGCAAATCCCTGTAATCCACATTAAATTCAATATTGCAAGTATATGGCTTTTTTTCTATAGGATAATGCATTATACCGACATTGGAATTGTTTTTTGGTGTAGCATCAGATTTATCACCTATACCGTCATAATCCGTATCATTCAATGTTGGATTGCTGGTGTATTTATATAATGAAACATAACCGTATTCTCCTGCTTCGGCATTAGGATTAACTGCTTTTGCCAATGCGTCAAGATTATATTTGCCGCCGGGCAAAACACTTGAAAGTTCTTCAATATCGGTAAGACCGTCACCATCCGTATCAACGGTGCTGCCATCTTGCGGGAAAGCATTAAGTGTAACAGGTACGGGAACAGGTCCGTTAAGATAAACAACAGCCTCGTCACCGAGGATTAAATTGCGTATTTTCTTCGTATATGACTCAATTTCATCAAAATTTGCTCCATATACTTGTTTGCCCGTTAAAAAGGAGCAGTCACCAATTATTGTATGTATTGTATTTTGAGAAAAAGTCAAATAAATTCTTTGTGCCCCTTCTCTGAATTGTCCGGCACATAAATTCTCATACTGATTAAAATCTACTGTAATCTCTTGGGGCGAAAAATATTCATTTTCCATTGAATCTTGCTGATAAATAACGATTTGCTCAAAATGCTCCGGCAAAATGATATTTGCATCTATACGCTCTTCTTCTAAGGAATTTTTTAAAGTCTCAATCTTTTCTTTTGCGCTGTCAATTTCTGCATCTGCCGCCCCTGTATTATCTAAAACAATCATAATATCAACAGTAGGGCGCTTAAAACTATCTAAAAGTGTCTGAACATCCAAAACAAAGTATGTTCCCACTCCATTTATTGTTGCCGAAACTGTTTTATTTGAAGAATTATAAGAAGATGTGAGAACAGATGTGCTGCCTGCGGAATATTTACAAATAACAGCAGAAGGAATTTGCTTTTTAAGTGAGAATTTCAAAGTTGCAGAAGTAAAAGAACCACCACCGGAAATATCAATAGGTTCACCTATAATCGCAGGGCTTTTAGGGAAATCAATCGAAGCTGTCTCTTCTATATAAATAGTATTCACATTACCTGAACTGCCTAATTCAAGAGAAGGTACAGCCATGTTTTTCTCTGAAAGTAAGCGTTCAGATATATTACTGCCTGCAGTTATGGTTGCCTTTAAAGCTTTCACTACTGCCGAAGATTCGGAAATCGTATAAAAGTCTTCTACGGTTTCATATTCATAATTACCGTAATCTTGTTCGACGAAAACAGGTTCTGCAATTTCATTTGACATTGTGACGACTTCTTTTGCCGGCACAATAAAAACAAAAAGCAGAGATATTAAAATACAAAGCACTTTTTTAACGGTAGAAATCATTATCATACTCCTATATCAAGCAACTCTTTAAAGTCATATATATAATAGTCCGAAATTTTCTTTATATCATCTGTGTACTCAGCGGAAGATTCGTCATACACGCCGCATACTTTCATTCCTGCAATTTTTGCAGTTTTATCAGCATTGTAGTTATCATCCAAGAACAATATATTCTCTACATTCTCGCCTATTCTTTCTGCTGCCATCTTGTATATCTCCGGATTTGCTTTTGTTGTATTAAAGTCATCACAAGACCATATATTGTCAAACATGTCATATATTCCCAATCGTATAAGACATGCATCCAATGTGATGTGTGGGCTTGCTGTAAGCACATTGAGTTTTGCGCCGCGCTTTTTAAGCTCTGTCAAAACCTCAATTACGTTTTTCTTTGCAGGGATATTATACATATATTCTTTTAACATATATTGTTTCATAAGCAAAACTATATCTTCTCTTGATAATTTTAATCCCATATTGATAAAATACTCAGCAGTGCCGGGAATACCGAGAGGTGTTATAATTTTAACAATATCAGACTCGTATTGAATGTCATTTTCATCTAATATTCTTAACATTGCAGAAACGTATGTTGGCATCGAATCTACAAGCGTACCGTCAAAATCAAAAATAAATGTTTGCATAGTATATTTTCTCCTAAAAAGTAATTAGCTGATTCCTTGATTATACCATAAACAGTCCGGTAAAAAAAGTATAAATATTTGCATTGATTATTAATTCCTTTGACATTTAAATCTATATTGATTATAGTTTACTTGATAAGATATCGGAGGTTTTTATGGCACAAAATTATAAATTGACAATTTCCTATGACGGCACACGGTATTCC
>JAFZEI010000129.1 GCA_017560765.1 Clostridia bacterium
AAAAAAAACACAAAAAAATCAAAATTCTTTCCTTAATGCCGCAAAAGACTCCTTAGAATTTTTAATTGTATCCATGCTTACGCAGTATGCCAATCTAAAGTAACCCGGATATCCGAAGCCGGTACCGCTTACAAGAACAAGTCTGTGTTCCAGAGCTTTTTTGCAAAATGCCACATCATCTTCTATAGGTGCTTTAGGGAATAAATAAAACGCACCTTGCGGTTTTTCACACTCATATCCTGTATCTATAAGTATCTCGTAAAGCGCATCTCTGCGTTCCTTATATGCCTCAAGTCCCGCAACATCATCAAGATGTTCTGCAACTACTTTCTGAAAAAGTCCCGGCGCATTAACAAAACCAAGCGTTCTGTTGCAGAAAATCATTGCATCAGCAAGTATTGATGCACCCTCTATTGCAGGATTTATCGCCACATATCCGATTCTCTCTCCCGGCAGTGCCAAGGACTTACTAAAGGAATTTACCACTATCGAATTACTGAATATGGCACTGATTGCTGGAACTTTTACTCCGTCATAAACAATTTTAACGTATGGCTCGTCAGAAACCACATATATTGTATGACTTTTTTCCTTTTCAACTCTCTCCAAAACTGCATTTAATGCTCTTAAACTCTCCTCTGTATATACAGCACCACTTGGATTATTGGGAGAATTAAGTATAATCGCCTTCGTTTTGTCTGTAATTGCTTTTTCTATTGCTTCTACATCAAGTTGAAATGTTCCCGGAACAGAAGGCACCGGAACAATTTTACCGCCAAAATTTGAAACATATCCTCTGTATTCTCCAAAGAAAGGCGCAATAACAATAACTTCATCACCGGGATTCAGTATGGAATCCATCGTAATTGAAAGTCCTGCCGCAGCTCCCGTTACCATGATTATATTATCTCCCGAAAAGTCAACGCCTGTTTCTTTCTTCAAATAAGATGCTATCTTTGCGCGCACATCGGGATAACCTGCATTTGCCATGTATTTATGTATGCCCGGTTCAGAGGCATATCTTTTTAAATCCTCAATTACCGATTGCGGCGGCTCCGGGTCAGGATTTCCGAGTGCAAAGTCATAAACATTCTCTGCACCGTATTTCTTTTTTAATATATTTCCTTGCTCAAACATAGCTCTTATTGCAGAGCCACCTGCCAAGCTGCCAACTATTCTGTCTGAAAACATAACTTTTCCTCACTTACTTTTTAAGATTTTAATATTCTTATTACTTCTGCAGGGTCTTTCGCTCCGAAAACAGCACTTCCTGCTACCAAAACATTCGCTCCCGCCTCTCTTACTTCTTTATATGTTACTGTATCAACGCCGCCATCCACTTCAATATCAAGCTCTGTTAATCCCATATCGTTTGCCATTTTTCGCAAATCTGCAATTTTACGCGTAGTAGATTTGATATACGATTGACCTCCAAATCCGGGATTCACAGACATAAGAAGTACCATGTCAACTTCCGGCAAAATATATTCTAAAGTAGAAACAGGAGTTGCCGGATTTAATGCTACAGCAGCCTTTATTCCGAATTTTTTTATAAGCTGAATTGTTCTGTGAAGATGTATACATGCCTCTTGATGCACAGAAATAATATCTGCACCGGACTTCACAAAATCCTCTATGTATTTATCGGGATTTTCAATCATAAGATGTACGTCAAACGGAAGTTTTGTTGTTTTTCTTGCACATTTAATAACCGGCATACCAAAAGATATATTAGGCACGAAATGTCCGTCCATTACATCAATATGTACTAAATCTGCGCCCGCAGTCTCAATCATTTGTATTCCTTTACCTAATTCACTGAAATCAGCCGAAAGTATAGAAGGAGCTACTTGTATTTTCATTAAAATCAAATCCTTTCTCTGTTTTATATTTATCACTTATATCTGTTTTTATATTTTTCACTCAGCTCTTTATAAATTACAGAATATCTTTGAAGCCTTGCCGGATGCATTTTGCCTTCGTTAATCAATTCTCCCGCAAAACAACCGGGTTCTCCTGTGTGGCTGCAATCCTGAAATTTACATATACCTTTGTTATTATACATCTCGGGATAATAATCCTGCAAGTATCTCGGTTCAATGCTGTCAGCCTCCAACATACTGAATCCCGGAGAATCTATTATAAACGTCGGATTCTTAAAACCATCCGTAACTTTAAATAATTCAGAATGTCTCGTAGTATGCTTTCCTCGTCCTGTTTTTTCGCTTAAGTTTCCCGTATCCATAATATTTTCACCGGCAACAGCGTTTATAAAAGTTGATTTGCCGGCACCTGACTGTCCGGCAATAACAGATGTTGCCCCGTCGATATATTCGATAACAGGCTTAAAACTCTCATAATTCTTTGCAGATGTAACAAAACACTTAACTGCAGGAGAATATTGTTCTACCATAGATACTGCATATTCAGGCTCTTGATCAGACTTGCTTATCATTAAAACAAATTCAACTTTAATTATTTGCGCAGAAATAAGCATCTTGTCCAAAAGTAAAAGATCCGGCTTTGGATTTGAAGAAGCTGCAACAAAAATCAGTTTATCAATATTAGCAACCGCCGGACGGCGGAGCTCACTTTTTCTGGGAGCAATTTCCACAATCGCAGCGGTTTTATTTTTGTCATCAAGCTCATCCAATGTAACTCTATCACCAATAAGCGGTTTTTTTGCATCCTTACGGAATATTCCTCTGGCGCTGCATTGGTAAATTCTGCCCGAGCCTTCTGCCCATACGCTATATAGTCCTCCGATGCCTTTTAATATCACACCTTTATCCATATACATTAATCACTTTGTAGAGAGAAGGCGACTCTCCTACTTCTCCTATATAAATGTATACTTTAGTCGGTGCACCTGTTAAAGACAGCGGCACTTGATATTTTATAGGGAATTTAAGCAAATCAAGAGAAGGAGACATATATACAATCTTTCTTGAATTATTCATACCATCAACAAATGCCTCTATTCTAATGGAACAAGCATTTCCTTTAATTAAGCTGTCCGGATTAATTGTCGGCCCGATTGTCACATTTGGATCAAGCGTAGGCGTGGGAGCCAATGTAGCAGTCGGTGTCGGGGTTGGTGTTAACGTAGGTTCTTCGGTCGTCTCCTCTCCTGTAGGTGCTATCGTGGGCGTAGGTGTCGGAGTTGGCGTAACTGTAGGAAGTGCCATAGAAATCTCTTTCCTTGGCAAAATATCACTCAAATCATAGAAGTAAATATTTACAGTTTCTCCAATCATAAGCTGCGTACCGGCAGGAGGATACTGTGAAACCACTTTATCATGAGCATATACGTGCTGATCAGAAGGCAATATTTCCTCACCGGGAGTCCTGTCGGCAGGACTTTCTGTTACGTCAGGCTCCTGTGTAACCTTCGAGTTTTCGTTTTCTGTGTTCGGAGTATTTTCATCCTCAACAAGAGGCACTATTTCATCAGTAGGAAGGCCCTCTGAATCAGTAGTCTCCGGTGTTTCATCGGGATTTCCCGTTTTGTTTGGTGTTTCTGTAGGTTCGTCTGTTGGTTCCTCAGTAGGTGTAGGCGTAGGGAACAAGTTACCTATTTCGGCAGAAGGAGACGGATATACTACTCCGACTTTTAATCCTACGTCTTGTCTTGTAAGTGCCTGCTGAGCCTCCTCTAAAGTCATTCCTTTAAGATTGGGCACTGTTACTGTTTTATTAAGCTTTCCTGTGCTGTAATAAATGACAATTGAATCGCCTTTTTCTATTATACTGCCCACTCCCGGTGAAGTTCTTATTATTTTACCATCTGCAAATTTTGCACTGTTAAGTTCTTTATATTTTACAATAATTTCTTGTGTTTCTAAAGTCGTACCTACGTGCTGAAAAGATTGACCTGAAAAATCTTCTAATATAATTGAGCCTTCTTTTGCTGCAACAAAAATGGTAATGGATTCTCCCTGCAGGAGCTTCTCTCCTTCTTCAACCGACTGCTTAATAACATATCCTGCCGGATATACTTCATTAATAACAATCTCTTGCTTAACATCAATACCGTTTTCGCTAAGTACTTGAGAAACAGCCGAGGCTGACATTCCCACATAATTATTAACTTTATATTCAACTATATCATAATTTTTAAAATCATCTTTTATCGAAGAAAACATGCTAAAAACAAAAAAGACCACAAGAATAGATACAAGCGCAGCTATTAAGTATGTAACTGTTTGAGAAACCACATCTCGTACCATAACATTCTTTTCTTCTTGAATCCCGTAATTCGTTATTGCGGCACCGCCATTTTCTGTAAGAACAGTATCTTCATCCGTGTCGTCCTCTAAATTTGAGCTATACTCTGTATAATTCGTAATAAAAGACAAATATGGATTTTTCATTACTTTGATAAGCTGATCGTACATTTCTCCTGCCGACTGAAATCTCTTGTTAGTTTCTTTCTTTGTTGCAAGAACAATCAAATCGCTTACCCCGTAAGGGATTTTAGGATCAACCTCGCTTGGTGGTTTTATCTTGCCGTCTATATGCTTCATTGCTATCGAAACATGAGAGTCACCGTCATAAGGTACATTTCCGGTAATCATCTCATACATTGTTATACCAATAGAATATATATCAGAACGCTCATCAACAAAACCTCCTCGAATCTGTTCGGGAGAAAGATAGTGTACAGAGCCGGCACTGTCGTTTGCGGCTGATTTTGTTGCAGAAGATACTGCCCTTGCTATACCGAAATCAGTAAGCTTAACCTCACCTTCTGCTGTTATCATTACATTGAGAGGTTTAATATCTCTGTGTATAATTTTATTTTTATGTGCATGGTCAACAGCAGAAAGAATTTGAGCCGAAATTTTTAAAGTATTTCTCCACGGCAACCTTTTCTTTGCTTTAATAAGCTCATCCAAAGATAATCCGTCAATATACTCCATTACTATATATTGGATATCTTCATCATTTCCCATATCGTATATAGCGACAATATTTGGATGCGAAAGTTTTTGTGCGGCTGCCGCCTCATTTTTAAATCTGTTGATAAATTCCTCGTCATAACAGAATTCTTTTTTTAGAATCTTTAACGCAATTACATTACCGGTCTGCAAATCCACACCCTTATAGACAAAAGACATTCCGCCTTCGCCTATCTTCTCATGAATCTCGTATCTGTCATTAAGTATATATCCTAAAGTCAAATCTTCCATTTTATAACGTCCTTTTTTCTTTTTTTAAAGAACCACTGCCAATGCAGTAATGTTATCCATGCCGCCTTCATCATTTGCCGCATTAACAAGCTGTTGGCACAAGTCTTTCGGTTCTTTTTCTCTGAGGACAATCTCTAATATTTTAGAATCCTCAACCATTTTATCCAATCCGTCCGAACACAGCAGTAAAACATCTCCTGCTTTATATTCCATCTCAAACATATCGGGTTCGAAATAACTTTCTATTCCCAAAGCTCTCGTAATTTCATTTCTTCTGGGATGAACTCTTGCTTCTTCCTCTTTAATACTACCCGCCTTAAGCAATTGTCCTACATAAGAATGATCCTCTGTTATTTGTTTTATTTTATCTCCCGAAATAAAATACGCTCTGCTGTCGCCTAAATTTCCGATAATAATTTTATCATCTACTACAACAGCCGCTACAACAGTAGTTCCCATGCCTGTTTTTGTAGCATCTGCAGCCGCTTTATATAGTATTACATCATTTGCTCTGCGAAATGTATTTCTGATAAATTCTGTCGTTTGATCTATCGTCTTAATACCGGGATTATTCTCTGCGCCTTTAATAAATGCATCTACCGCAACAGCGCTCGCTACTTCACCTGCATTATGCCCACCCATTCCGTCCGCAACAATAAAAAAGCCCAACCCTGTATCAGCTACGAACGCTCCGCAACTGTCCTGATTGATCTTCCTCACTCTTCCTTTATCGCTTACAGCAAAAAAGTTCATTTTACATGCCTCCGAAATGTATTAGCTTGCTGTTTAAATCTTATTCTCATTTGCAGCTCTTCTGAGCTGTCCGCAAGCCGCCTCTATATCCTGTCCCAACGTACGCCGAACAGTAGCATTCACTCCGCCTTTTTCCAGCATTTCTTGGAATGCTGCTATATTTTTCTTTGAAGCCTTCTCGTAACCTGTTCCCTCTACTTTATTTACGGGAATAAGATTTACGTGACAAAGCTTGCCTTTTAATAACGATATGAGTCGTGCAGCGTGCTCCTTTGTATCGTTTACACCCTCAATTAAGGCATACTCATAGGTTATACGCCTACCCGTACTCAGAGTATAAATATTACACGCATCAAGCAATTTGTCAAGCGGATATTTCCTATTAACAGGCATCATCTCCGACCTTTGGCTGTCAAAAGGAGAGTGAAGCGATATAGAAAGTGTAATTGGCAGCTTCTCCTCAGAAAGTTGAATTACCTTCTCTGCCAGACCGCAAGTTGATAAAGAAATATTTCTGTAACTGATGCCCAGGCCTTTTTCGTTTTGCGCTTTTCTCAAAAAATCCAACACATTATCGTAATTATCTAAAGGCTCACCTATTCCCATCAGCACCACATGTCCGATGCGAATATTCATATCTGCATTCATGGAGACAATCTGTCCCAAAATTTCTCCTGATGATAAATTTCTTACAAAACCTGCCTTTGTCGAGGCGCAAAAGGTGCAGCCCATTTTGCATCCTACCTGAGTAGATACACATGCTGAATATCCGTACTTATATTTCATAAGTACGCTTTCTACCAAGTTGCCATCTCCCAAATCAAAAAGATACTTTATCGTGTCATCCACTTTCGAACACAGTTTTGCTTTTATCTTTAATCTGCCGGCACGATATTTTTCTGCAAGTGACATTCTGAAGCTCTCGGGCAAATTTGTCATATCACTAAAATCCGCACCTTTATACAACCATTCCCACAACTGTTTTGTACGGAATTTCGGTTGTCCCATAGCTTTTACTGCTTCTTCCAGTTGTTCAATATTAAAATCAAGTAAGTTTTGTAATTTTGTGTCCATTGACATAATCTCCGGCTTTCATTCTTTTCCCGGACGGACCTTGAAGCTCTGTTATTTTAATAACTCCGTCTCCGGTTGCCACATATATTCCCTCTGCCGATGCCTCTATTACATCACCGGCCTCTTTGCTGCTCGGTTTTTTTATATCGGTAAGCAAAGTGCTCCATATTTTTATACGTTCGCCCTCTTCATCAAACGAATAGCTTACAGGGAAAGGATTTGTTCCTCTTACAAGATTGTGTATTTCTAAAGAAGATCGCGTCCAATCTATTTTTCCCGTTTCTCTGCTTACCATTGGCGAATATGTTGCCTCATCGTGATTTTGAGGCGTTCTTGTAAGAGTTCCTGCTTCTAACTGTTCCAAGGTTTTTTGCAGAGTGATCGCACCCATTTCCGAAAGCTTGTCATGCAGCTCGCCCATAGTCATATTTTCACTGATTTCACATTTGTCAGCAATGAGAATATCTCCCGTATCCATGCCTACATCTGTCATCATCGTAGTAATCCCGGATTCTTTCTCACCATTAATGACTGCATGCCAAAGCGGAGCAGCACCTCTGTATTTAGGTAAAAGACTTGCATGTACATTTATGCATCCCATGGCAGGAATAGAAAGAACGGATTCTGTAAGTATTTTACCATACGCAACAGTAATAAACAAATCCGGCTTAAATGAAACAAGTTCATCATAAAACTCCTGCGTCTTTACATTTTGCGGTTGCAAAACAGGGATTCCCGCCCCTACTGCAACATCTTTTATCGGCGGTGGTGTTAATTGAAGTTTTCTGCCTTTTGGCATATCGGGCTTCGTTACAACGCATACCACTTGATACTTTTGAGGTGCTGACAACAACATCTCAAGGCAAGGTACCGCAAACTCCGGTGTGCCCATAAAAACTATACGCATTCTTTTATCCTCCCTAAGCTTTAATTTTACTGCCGTTAATCTTTTTCTGCAGGCGGTATCATTTCATAAACCGTGGCTTTATCTTTGTACAAAATACCTGACAAATGGTCAATTTCATGGCACATAACAACAGCCAAAAAGCCCTCTGCTTCTATTGTATATTCATTTCCATCCGGGAAAGTTGCTTCTACAGTGACTTTTTCCGGTCTGATTACATTACCTCTATAGCCGGGCAAACTAAGACAGCCCTCGCAGCTTTCCTGCTCTCCTTCGGCTTTTACTATTTTAGGGTTAATCAGCGCAAACTCGCCACCGTCTCTATCATCAATTACGACGATTTGCTTCACAATACCTATTTGAGGAGCAGCAAGACCAACACCGTCTGCCTCGTACATAGTTTCGAACATATCGTCAATAAGGCGAAGAACACCCTCTGTTATTTCTTTTACAGGCTTGCACTTCACGCGCAACACCTCGTCTCCCTCTTTTCTGATATTTCTTACTGCCATTTTTTGCCTCCTTACTAAAAACTACCTGTTAATTAAAACTACCGTCCGTGAAAACTTACCGAAATTGCAACTTTGCCCGTTGTTTTCAAAATATCTACTTCTTGTGATACTTTGCGCAAAAAGCTTGTCAAAAATTCTCTGTTACAACCCTTTAAAGTTACAATCCATCTGTATTTATTGTTTACCTTAGGAATATCTGCTCTTGCAGGTCCCAATATTTCTATTGAATCTTCCTTTAACTTTATCATTTTACCACAAACTGCATTTGCAATGCCATAAGTTCCCCTATCATTTTCTCCCATAAATCTGATAAAACATATTGAAGAAAACGGAGGATAATACAAAGCCTCTCTGATTACTATTTCATTCTTATAAAACTCATTATAATCATGATTACTTGCTGCAGTTATAGCATAATCATCCACACTGTATGCTTGAATAATTACTTTTCCCGGTGTATCTCCTCTGCCTGCTCTGCCTGCCATTTGAGTAAATAACTGGAAAGCTCTCTCCTGTGCCCTGTAATCCGGCATATTTATTAAACTGTCTGCCGCTATTATACCTACAAGCGTTACATTTGGGAAATCATGTCCCTTAGCAATCATTTGTGTTCCTACCAAAAACTGTGCTTCTCCTGACGCAAATTGCGTAAGAAGCTTTTCGTGCCCATCCTTTACAGAAGTAGTATCCGTATCCATTCTGACAACCTTTGCACCGGGGAAAATTTTTTCTATTTCCTCTGCAACGCGTTGCGTACCTATTCCGCGCCTTTCAAAATCACTGCTGCCGCAAGCAGGGCAAACCTTCGGTGCGGGAGTTGTTCTGCCGCAATGATGGCAAATCAATCTGTCGCCTTTTTCGTGATAAGTCATTGGCATATTGCATCTGCCGCATTTCATGGTGCTACCGCATTTTTCGCAAAGCATTTGCTTTGCATATCCTCTTCTGTGAACAAAAAGCATCGTCTGCTTTCCATTTTTGTAATTGCTTACCAACTCCGCTTTAAGCTTTCTGCTGAATATGCCGGAACGATCTACGCCTCCCGTTTCTCGTTCTTCTTTCAAGTCAATTATCTCAACCGCAGGAAGCGGTGCTTTATTGGCTCTGTTCTTTAAAGACAAATAATGTATTTCTTTATCAATCGCTCTGTAATAAGTCTCCACTCTCGGCGTTGCCGAACCGTAAATAACTGTTGCACCTTTTATTTTTGCTATCGTCTCAGCGATTTCCGCTGCATGATACCGCGGTGCGGAGTCTTCCGATCTGTAAGAGGCTTCATGTTCCTCATCCAGTATTATAAGGCGTAAATTTTCAAAAGGAGCAAAAACAGCAGACCGTGCCCCTATAGCTATAGACACTTCACCGTTTTTTATTTTGTTCCAATGCATATTTCTTTCACTGTCACTAAGACGACTATGAAGAACAGCCACATTATTCCCAAATCTGTTCATAAAATGGGCTGTCATTTGCGGTGTGAGAGATATTTCCGGCACTAATAAAAGAGCAGAGCCGCCCTCAGCTACTGTTTGTGAAATAAGCTGCATATAAAGCTCTGTTTTACCGCTGCCCGTAACACCGTGAAGAAGACATTCGGCAAATTCACGCTTTTCTATAAGACTCCACAAATAGTCATACGCCTTTTGTTGTTCATCATTCAGCGTGTGCTTGCTGTAAATATTAAGCTGTTTTGAATACGAAAGCTCCGTCTCGTGCTCCTTTTCAACAACAAAATCCTTCTCAATTGAAACATATTCTTTTTTGGCTAAAGTATTAAAAACGCCTGTGGTACAACCGATTTCCTTTGCAAGGTCAGATACTCTACGTCTGCCTTCTTTAAGATTTTCCAAAATACGAATATGGACTATATTTTTTAGCTGTCCGTTCGCCGACAGCTCATCAACCATATCATGACTGATACAAAGCCTCACGTAATTAACCTGTTTTCCTTTAGGTGCATCAGGCGGCACCAAGCATTTTACACAAGAGCTTATAGGACAAAAATAAAGATTGCTCATTTTCTCCGCCAACTGCATTTCTGCATCAGTAAGAGGAGGTCTGACTTTGCTTACTCCGGAAATCTCTTTTAATTTTATATTTTTATCTGATTCTTTACCCAAAGTCCAAACAACAGCTGTTTGCAACTGTTTTCTTCTGCCAAAAGGAACATTGACAAAACTACCTCGTACAATTTCACCACTTTCAACAAGGGTGTCTTCTACGAGGTAGGTGTATTCGATGTCAAATGTCGCATTACTTTGTAATAAATGGACTCCGACTTGCTTCATGTATCTTTTTTATACGTATTTTTGGATGAAATCAGGAATTGCGTTCTCATCACCATTAATACTAATGTAAAAACGAACATTATTGTTCTCCGAAATTCTCTCAAGGCCTTCGAAGAATTCCTTTAAAGAATCAGGTGTCTGATGAATAATGTATGTCAAACCATCTATAAAAATTGTTTCTATATCGTAATTCTGAGATGCTACACCGCAAATAAAAGCAAGGAAGGGCTCTGCTCCGTAAACCGGATAATCCTTAACATTCACAAAACGAATCTTGTGAGATAATTCAACGCTCAGCTCACTGCTGTCATCTATATAAACAACATTACCGTTGCTGCCGTTTACGATGTTGTTGGCGTTCTCCAACATCTTTTTGGTTTTACCCATGCCTTTTTTACCGTAAAATACTTTAATCATATTTATCGCCTCCGTTTATTTTATGCTTATACTATACTATACATTAATTTAAAATTCAAGATTAATTTATATTTTATTCGTACACTTCATCATCCTCATGCTTTGCTGTAGGTGAAAAATGCTTTTTGTGAAGAACTTTTATTTCATCTACAGGATATACCGCAAGATCAGTTTCTGTCTCTCTGTCAAGTCTGATTTTAACAGTTTCTCTTAAAAGATTTACTTCTGTGATGACACCTTGTCCCTCCGGTGTTTCAACAATAGAACCTACTCCGGGCAATCTGTGAATGGCATCCTCATAAGCCTCCTGCTCATATTTTAAACAACACATCAGTCTGCCGCATGTTCCTGAAATTTTTGTAGGACTTAAAGACAAGCTTTGCTCTTTCGCCATTTTGATTGACACCGGCTGAAACTCGCCGGTTGCCGAAGCACAGCATATTACTCTGCCGCATATACCAAGTCCTCCGACAGCCTTTGCTTGATCTCTTACTCCAACCTGACGCAATTCAATTCTCGTTTTAAAAACTGCCGCCAAATCTTTCACAAGCTCTCTGAAGTCAATTCTTGTGTCTGCAATGAAATAGAATAATATTTTATTGCCGTCAAAAGTATATTCTACATCTATAAGCTTCATTTGCAATTCGTGCTTAGCTATTTTTTCATTGCAAATATCAAAAGCAGTTTTTTCTTTTTCTATATTGCTGTTATGAGTCTGCACATCCTCCTCGGTTGCAATTCTGATAACATCTTTAAGGGGCAATACAGCCTCCTCGTCTTCTATCTCCTTAATGTCGGAAACTGCCTCTCCGAATTCTACTCCTCTTGCAGTTTCAACAATTACATTCATGCCGTTTTTAATTTCAAATCCGTTAGGATTGAAATAATACATTTTTCCCGTATTTTTAAAACGAACCCCTATTACCTTAACCATAAAAAACCTC
>JAFZEI010000130.1 GCA_017560765.1 Clostridia bacterium
AATACATTTGAAAGAGCAAACAAAACGCCTTGAAAACCTGCAGGCAGGCCGATTTTGGCAATCATGATAAGTTTTTCTTTGTATATTTTTAGCTCCTTTAAAGATAAATGCACAGCACTTTTTTCTTTGATAAGGCAACGAACAACAAGAAAAGCAGATAGGCATTGTGAAATCGTTGTAGCAAGAGCAACACCTGCAACGTGCATTTTGAAAACTATTACAAACAGTAAATTCAGTAAAACATTAACGATGCCGGAAATAATCAAAAAAATCAAAGGCCTTCTTGTATCGCCTATTGCTCTTAATATAGCACTGCTGAAATTATAAATCAAAGACGCAGTAATACCTGCAAAATAAATCTTTACATACAAAGAAGCCAGACTAAGAACCTCTTTTGGTGTGTCCATCCAAGTAAGAATTACAGGCGCCAAAAAAACACCTACTATTGTTAAAATTATACCGCTTATTACACTGATTGTAATAGCAGTGTGAACAGCCTCATGAATGTCTTTTGCTTTATTTGCAGAAAAGTATTTGGCAATAACAACATTTATGCCCGTTGCAAGTCCTAAAAATAAATTTGTAATCAAGTTTATCAAAGAACCTGTAGAGCCTACAGCAGAAAGAGCCTCCGGCCCTGCAAATTTGCCGACAACGATAACGTCTGCTGTATTGAACAGAAGCTGAAGCACGCTTGAAAGTATAAGAGGAACAGAAAAAAGCAGCATTTTCTTTAATATAGAACCGCTGCACATATCCATCTCGTATTTGCTTTTTTGTAGAGTCGGTTTCTCTACGGAATCCTTCTGCACCATTTGTTGAAGCATCTCCTTCTACGTAATTATGAAACAAAGGCAGAAAAAAATCAATGATAAAATTTTTTAATTTTGTTAATAAAGTTTAAAACCCGCAGATGTGCGGTATTGACACAAAATATATTGTAATATTATAATAAAATTAATAATAAAGAAGGGGAAAGTTATGACAGAAATAGAATTTGAAAAAGCACTTCGCAAGGGTTTGGGCAGATGTGTACTAGCCCTTAACAATAAAGCAGATTTAAACAAATATAAAAAAGTATTATTAAAATGTTGCACCCACAATATTTCAGAATATGTGGACTTAGAGAAATCACGAGGTGAGTTTCTTTATCGTTTGGTAAAAAAATATGAGCAGGATAACTTTTTTGTAGAACCGGTAGTTCCTATATATAAGAAAATCGACCGACTTACAAAAGTCAAGTACAAGCTGTTTGCGCAGATGACTGATTTTTTATGGTGTTTTGCAAAAGAAAAAAATACTGTGGCGCGAGAAGCCCTGGACGAAAAGTTTCCGATTATCATCGATAGTCTGTGCGATTGTCAAAAATCAGTCTTGGAGACAAAAAATGCTTTTGAACTGATGGGGCATAAAATTATAGAAAATGATGGATTTCCCGGTTTCGTCAAAGTTATGTTTGCAGTAGATGATATTTGTCAATGCAACGAAAATTTTTCCTTTGATGATTTTGCTGAGGTATTAGAAGTCGGGCGAATGAAATTCCGTATTTCAATGATATTAGATGAGCTTTCTTCCCGTACAAGCAGAAAGATGTATAATTACTTTTATATTTCGTACAGGAAGAGGACCGGCTTTTTAAATAAACCGACTACACAAGGAGGCAGAGGAAATTTCTATCAAACAAGCGATAATTACAATGCAACTGACTTTGTGCCAATGGAAGACTTAACGATTGATCCTGATGTCTTTGCCACTTGCAGAAGATTAGTTTCCATTCATGAAGAAGAGAAAAAAAGTAAAGCCCCAAAAGAACTTTTGATGTTCCTGTATGAGAATTCACCTTCTTCGTATATGAGAGCGAGAGTAGTAGAGTATTTGGGTAAGAAAAAGCTGATTACAAAAGAACTGGCAACAGAATGTTTGTATGATTGCAACGAAGATATTGTAAAGTATATCAGACAACACCACAATTACTTATTTAAATAAACGTTATTTGAATCAAAGATGTTTTTGTTGACAATCATGCGTTGCAGTGATATAAAAATAATAATAAAAAAAAGGAGGAATTGTAATGAATTCTTTAAGAAAATATGTTGCAGAATTTATTGGTACATTTGTGCTTGTATTTTTTGCATGCGGCACTGCCTGTGTTGTAGGTTGCAGTCCTAATTTTGGTACAGGATATCTTTTGACAGCGTTGGCTTTTGGTTTTGTAATCGTTGCTATGGCATATTCGATAGGTAATATTTCAGGTTGCCATATCAATCCTGCTGTTTCGATTGCTATGCTCGTAAGCAGAAAAATGTCTATTCTTGATTTTATAGGTTATATAATTGCTCAGTTTGCCGGTGCAACAGCCGGAGCGGCTGCTCTTATGGGAATACTTGGTGTAGAGTCCGGTTTGGGTGCTAATGCTCTTTATCAAGAGGATGTTGTTATGTCTTTGGTTATCGAAGCAATTTTAACTTTTGTTTTTGTTCTTGCTATTCTCGGAGTTACATCAAAGAAAGAATACAGCTCTGTTGCAGGCGTTGTTATCGGTCTTACATTAACACTTGTTCATATTTTGGGAATCGCTTTTACAGGAACTTCAGTAAACCCTGCTCGCAGCTTCGGACCTGCTCTTTTCCTTGGTTTATTCACAGAAAATTCTGATGCTTTGGTAAATATTTGGGTATTTATTGTTGGTCCTTTGGTAGGCGGAATTCTTGCGGCTCTCGTTTATATGTTCCTTGCAGGCGGCAAGAAGAAAGAAGTAAAAGAAATCGAAGAGTAATTCCCAATTACAATAAGGTTTTATCTGAAGAGCTCGTTATACGGGCTCTTTTTGATTTTCCACTTGACTGTGATAAAGTGAGAATGTTATAATTAGGAGAAATTTTTGAGAAGGGAATTAAAATAAATGGGACAAATAATAGCTTTTATTTTGTATTTTGTAGTAGTTCTCGGCATAGGAATCTATTTCTTCCTTCGTTCTAAAAGCGGCGGCGAGAAAGAATATTTCTTAGGCGGACGTTCTATGGGACCTTGGGTAACAGCGATGAGCGCACAAGCTTCTGACATGTCAGGCTGGCTTTTGATGGGATTCCCCGGAAGTATTCTTGCATTCGGTATGGGTCAAGTTTGGATTGGCATAGGTCTTGCATTGGGAACTGCACTTAATTGGATAGTAGTAGCAAGACGTTTAAGACGTTTTTCCAGTGCGGCAAACGATTCAATAACATTACCTCAATATCTTACAAACAGATTCGCATCAAAGAGCTCAGTTCTCAAAATTGTTTGTGCGGTTATTTTCCTTATAAGCTTTACAGTTTATGTTGCTTCTGCATTTAATGCAGGTACAACGGTTTTCGTGGCCGTTCTTCCTAAGGTTTTTTCCGGTAGAGAAGAACTTGCAATGATAATTTTTGCTGTACTTATTCTTTGTTATACATTTTTGGGTGGCTATAAAGCAGTTTGTTGGACAGACTTTTTCCAAGGATTGCTTATGCTTGTAGCACTTCTTGCCGTGCCGATTGTTATGGTTGCTTTGGGAGATTTTGATGCAAGCAAAAATGAGGCTTTTGCAGAAGGTATTACAGCCTTTTCTACAAATCCTTTTGCGGCACCTTGGCATGAAATTATTTCCGGTCTTGCTTGGGGCTTCGGATATTTTGGTATGCCACACATCCTTGTAAGATTTATGGCTATTAAGAATTCCAAAATGATAAAAAAATCATCAGCAGTTGCGATTACATGGCTTATTATTACACTTGGTGCAGCTATTGCAATTGCGTTTTTAGGCAGAACGTATCTTTTGTCAGACGGAGGCGCGCTTGCTGAAAAACTTCTTCCCGGCAGCCAAGCAAGAGTATTTATTGAAATAGTTCTTGATATGTTCCCCGGATTTATTGCAGGAATTTTGCTTGCGGCTATTGTTGCGGCATCAATGAGTACTGCAGATTCACAGCTCCTTGTTGCTTCATCTTCATTTACAAGTGATATTTACAATCCTATTATCCGCAAAGGTAAGGCTTCTGACAAAGAAACATTATGGATAGGACGTATAGTTGTTGCGATTATTGCGGTAGTTGCTTTCTTTATTGCAAGAAGCGGTCTTACAAGTACAGATTCTTGGGCAAGCAGTATCATGGCAATGGTTGAAAATGCATGGGGACTTTTCGGAGCTTCATTTGGACCTGTTGTAATACTCTCCCTTTTCTGGAAGCGTTTCAATTACTCAGGAGCAGTTGCAGGTATTATAGGCGGAGCTGTCACAGATATTCTTTGGCTCATTCTCTTTACAGACACTGTAATGAGTCCTGTGATTTTCGATACACAAGTATACGAAATATTCCCCGGCTTTGTAATAGGCGCGATTGTGGCAGTTGCAGTAACATTAATTACAAAGGCTCCTTCACAAGAGGTTTATGACATCTATAACAGAGCACTTGACGAGTCAATTGACGATTGATTAAAAGCGAGTTCAAATTTTCAAGCATATTTGGCCAAGACGGCTGAATATGCTTGATTTTTTTTTGTGTCTCGGCTAAAATCCAATCATCTTAAAGATAGGCCGGAAGGAGAACAATCAAGTGATAAAAATACTATTCATTTGCTACGGAAATATCTGTCGCAGCCCTATGGCAGAGTTTATTATGAAAGACATGATTAAAAAGCAAGGCTTGGAAAATGAATTTCACATTCAGTCGGCAGCTACAAGCACAGAAGAAATTTGGGGAGGCAGAGGAAATCCCATTTATTCTCCTGCCCGAGCAGAACTTACCAAAAGAGGAATTCCTTTTGACAGTAATAAAAGAGCAGTGCAAGCTACAAAAGCAGATTATGATAAATATGATTATCTTATATGTATGGAGTCCATGAATGTGCGCGACCTTATGAGAATAATAGGCTTTGATAAAGAACACAAGGTTAAAAAACTTCTCGATTTTGCCGGCAGTGGCGGCGACATAGCAGATCCTTGGTACAGCGGTGATTTTACAGCCACATACGAAGATATAACGAAAGGCTGCCTTGCAATAATAGAACAATTTAAGGAGGGCAAATTATGCCGATAGTATTAATTACAGGCGGCGCCGGCGGAATTGGCCGCGAGATTTCCGTATGTTTTGCACGACATGGTTATGATGTGGCAATACAGTACAATGCAGGCAAAGAAAGAGCCGAAAGCCTGTCTACGGAAATTTCCGCACGCTTTCAAGTAAAAGCAGCTTCGTTTCAAGCCGATTTTGCCGTAGAGAGCAGCATAAGTAAATTGTTTGACGAAGTTGTATCTGAATTTGGAGTGCCGGATGTGCTGGTTAACAATGCGGGGATTTCTGAACAAAGACTTTTCACGGATGTATCACACCAAGAATGGCAAAAAATGTTAAATGTAAATCTCAGCAGCGCTTTTTACCTGAGCCAATGTGTCGCTCCGTATATGATAAAAAAGCAAAAAGGTGCAATAGTAAACATTTCATCTATGTGGGGTGTAGCGGGTGCCTCTTGTGAGGTGGCATATTCCGCAGCAAAAGCAGGGCTTATAGGTATGACTAAAGCACTTGCAAGAGAGTTGGGACCGTCGGGAATAAGAGTAAACTGTGTGGCTCCCGGCGTAATCAATACTGAAATGAACGCAGCGCATTCCGAAGAGACGATGGCATTATTGGCAGAGGAAACACCTCTTTGCAGAATAGGAAAGCCTGAGGAAGTAGCAACAGCAGTATATTTTTTAGCATCGGAAGAGGCTTCGTTTATTACGGGACAAACACTTTGTGTGGACGGCGGCTTTTTGCAAAAATAGTAATAAAATTATTTGACGAAATATTAGTTGGTTGTTATACTTTCACTAAATGAGAAAAAGAGAAAGCATGGAGGTATCATAGAAATGTGTAATAATGAAAATTTAAACAAAGTGCCTTATGGAATAAGAAAAGAAGAAATTTATAAAAATACAGAGCAAGATAAGAGGGTTCGCCGCTTTATGGCACCCACAAGAGTAGTGTGGAAGTCTGATTCCGACAAAGCGACCGTTACAGGAGAAGAAGCTTTATTTGAACCTCGCGTAAAGCAGATTCATTTTAATCCCGGACAAACGTGTATGCTCACAAGCAAGGGCGAAAGCGCCGGCATACTTTTAGACTTCGGAGTAGAATTTCACGGATATGTGAAGCTTTATATACATTCTGTAAATCCCAACAGAGTGAAGCTGAGAGTACGTTTCGGAGAGTCCGTTTCAGAAGCGATGTCCGAAGTTGGCGGTGCCAAGAATGCCACAAACGACCACATTAACAGAGACCAGATAATAGATGTAGGCTTCCTCAGTATGCCGGAAATAGGTCCCAGCGGTTTCAGATTCGTGCGTATTGATTTGCTCGATAAGGACGCTTCGATAGGACTTCAATCTGTGCAGGGAATATTTACATACAGAGAGCTTGAATATAAAGGATCCTTTGAATGTAATGACGAGCTTTTAAATACAATTTGGAATACGGCTGCATATACTGTACACCTTAATATGCAAGAATACGTATGGGACGGTATAAAAAGAGACCGCCTCGTTTGGATTGGAGATATTCATCCGGAGACCTCAACGATTCAGGCTGTTTTCGGATATGACGAGTCAGTAGAGAAGAGTCTTGATTTAGCTCGTGATGAGTCGCCGCTGCCAACCATGATGTGCGGAATGTCATCATACTCTCTTTGGTGGATTATGGTGCAATACGGTTGGTATATGCAAAATGGCAACAGAGAATTTTTAGAGTCGCAAAAAGCATATATTACAGAGCTTTTGAGATTTTTTGCAAGTCGTGTTAAGGAAAACGGAGAGGAAGATTTGCCGCCCACAAGATTTGTGGATTGGCCGACACAGGCAGATCCTGCCGCAACACACGCAGGACTTCAAGGTATACTCAGCATGGCATTAGAAACAGGTGCGGTAGTTTGCCGTGAGTTGGGCGATGAAGAGACTGCAAAAATTTGCGAAGAAGCCGTGAAAAAGCTTGCAAAACACATTCCGTCAACAAACGGAAATAAGCAGGCAGCCGCTTTGCTTGCGTTAGCAGGTATTGAGGATGCAAAGAAAATGTCAGACGAAGTGCTTAAAGTAGGAGGCGCTAAAGGTTTTTCTACATTTCTTGGTTACTATATGCTTTGCGCAATGGGTAAAGCCGGAGATGTGGACGAAGCGCTGGATATTATAAAAGAATACTGGGGTGCGATGCTTTCAAGAGGGGCAACAACATTTTGGGAAGACTTTAATATGGATTGGCTTGAAGGCTCAAGCCGTATAGATGAATTGGTGCCTGAGGGAGTTAAGGACATCCACGGAGATTACGGCGCTTACTGTTACAAGGGCTTTAGACATAGCCTTTGTCATGGTTGGGCTTCCGGTCCTGCTGCATTTATGGCAGAATATGTTCTTGGTATTAAGCCTGTCGCTGCCGGATGTGAGAAAATTACATTTAAGCCACATCTTGGTAAACTTGAGTGGGTTAAGGGAACATATCCTACACCTAATGGTATAATAAAGGTCGAACTGAGTCGAAAAGAGGATGGCTCAGTAGAAACAAAAATAGAATTACCGGAAGGAGTTTCAATTGCGGAATAAACTTCAAAGATTAAAATTTCAGCGTATTTTCAGCATAGTCCTTTGTGTACTGTGTGTAGCTTTTATATTCAGTAATTCGCTTGATGATGCCGCCCGCTCTTCTGATAAGAGCGGAGCGGTTGTTGCTATTTTACAGGGAATTGCAGATGTTTTCTTTGACGATGTGACTGTAAGCGAAAACATTGTAAGAACAGTAGCTCATTTTGCGGAGTTTGCTTTATTGGGCTTTTGCTTGATATTTGCTGTAAAGACGTTTACACAAAGATATATACAAAATATCTTTGTCGCTTTTTTTACTGCGTTGGCTGTTGCCGTTGTTGATGAAATATTGCAGCTTTTCAGCGACGGAAGGGCGGCAGACGTTATTGATGTTGTTGTTGATTTTTCCGGTGCAGTAGCGGGAATGGTTTTTTTTGTATTTGTTGTGAACTTGCCGAATATTATAAAAAATATTAAGGCGGTTTGTCGGAGGCGTAAAGATAATGGAAAACAAAAATAAATCAAAAGAACGAAAATGGTATGACAGAATTAAAATATCAAACATGAAAATTACTCCTGTCAGAATATACTTATTCATATTGGCTGTTTTGCTTACTGTTAAAATTGTTTTTGATATTCACGGTTTTGGTGATTTTGTTTCAAAATCCATGTCGTTTATTCTGTCTGTTTTCAGTTACCTTATTATCGGTGCAATTATTGCATTTATTCTTAACTCTTACGGGAGCATTTGGGAAAACAGAATATTAAAAAAAATGAAAAGCCATAAGGCCAGAAAAATACTAAGCATAATAATTGCCTACGCCACAATGGCGCTGATTGTTACTTTGGTTTTATTTGCTTTGATACCTACTTTGGTTGATACGGTGAAGGCTTTTGCCGATAATATACCGAAAGCTTTTGCAACAATTAAAGACATATATGTTGATATAACAGAAAACGGGAAATTTAATCTTTCAGAGGATGCGCTTTCTGCTATAGATGATGGGTTGGTACAATTACAGGAGATAGCCACAAAAATATTCAGTCCGCAAAAAATAACAACATTTTTCTCAGGAACAGTCAGCGGACTTTTTAATCTTATTATGGGAATAATGATTTCTGTTTATATCTTGATTGAGAAAGAAAAAGTAATAAATGCCATGACAAGAATAAATTATGCTGTTTTGCCAAGAAAACGTGCCGAAACGATGCTTTGGGGAGCGAGAAAAATTAATGTAATATTAAGACAGTATATTTCAGGGAAATTGTTACAGGCACTTATTATTTTGGTGGCTTCATATATCTTATTCCTTATTGCAGGAGTTAAATATGCAATATTATTGGCGGTAATAATGGCGATTATGAATATGATTCCGTATATAGGACCGTGGATAGGGGGCGTGATAGTTGTTTTCATTTCCGTACCGCAGGGAGTCTATGCAATTGTAGCTTCTCTTGTGTGCGTGTTAGCTGTTCAAGCTCTTGATAATTGGTTTATAGGGCCTAAAATAGTCGGGGGCCGAATGGGGGCAAGTTCTCTTCTTGTGTTGGCCGGATTATGTATTTGCGGCGGACTTTTCGGTTTGCCGGGTATGATTTTCGGAGATGTTATTGCTGTTGTATTCAAGGTGTTCTTCTATGACCGGTTTATATGCAATAAGTTAAAAGCAAAAGGAGAAAAGGGGCTTCTGCCGGAGGAATTTATCGATGAAAAAACGGATGAGGAGTGTTTGCCGGAAGAAGAAAACGGGAAATAAAATATTTTTGCAAAAAAAAGTTGCAATAATTAGACAGAGTGTGGTATAATCCACAATGCTCTTTTAGCGGATAAGCAAAAAGGCGGTATAAAATGATTATTAAGAGAAATTCTTTAAAAGAATCTGTGAAAGAAGGTGACACGAAATGAAAGAAGGAATTCATCCTCAATTTGAAGAAGTAACAGCAAAATGCGCTTGTGGAGAGACATTTAAGACTTATTCGACAAAGAAAGAAATTTCAGTCGAAATTTGTTCAAAGTGCCATCCTTTCTACACAGGAAAGCAGAAATTGGTTGATACCGGTGGACGTGTTGATAAATTCAACAAGAGATATGGTCTGTGAGCCGGTTACGAGAGATTCAGGCAGTAGGGCTGTGATTGTATGCAGTCTTCAGCCTGAAGTGGTTTTTTGTAGCTTGCCGGCTTAACGGCAGGCTTTTTATATATAATTTTTAGTTTACAACAGTTACAGTTGTGTGGAGGTATTGTTATGTCGGTCAATCAAGAAGTTATCGATAAGAATTTACTTAAATTAACATATGCAGCAGATGCGGACAAGGTAGAAGAGGGTCTTGCTTACTCATTTAACAAGAACAAGAAAAACTTCAGCATTAAAGGATTCCGTGCAGGTAAAGCTCCCAGAAAGATAGTTGAGCAATATTACGGAGTAGAAGTTCTTTTTGCTGATGCAGAAGAATATGTTATTACAGACATGTATTACGGCTCTGTTGCAGAGCTTGGTATAGAGCCTGTTTCTTATCCTCAAAATGTTCAAGTTACAAAAATGAGCACAGAGGGTATGGAGTTTTCTTTGGAGGTTTATACAAAGCCTGTTGCTGAAGTAAAAGACTATAAGGGTGTTGAGATTACAGAGATTTCTGCAGAAGTAGGAGAAGAGGATATAGAAAAAGCTCTTCAAATGGAAGCAGAAAAGAATTCCCGTATGGTAACAGTAGAAGACCGTGCCGCACAGCTTGGTGATACAGTAGATATAGACTTTGAGGGTTTTGTAGATGAGGTTCCTTTTGATGGCGGTAAAGGAGAAGGATTTAAACTTCAATTAGGTTCAGGACAGTTTATACCCGGTTTCGAGGATCAGCTTGTTGGTGCAAATACAGGCGACGACGTGACAGTTAATGTTAAATTCCCTGAGGATTACCACGCAGAGGAGCTTAAGGGCAAGGATTCCGTATTTAAGGTAAAAGTTAATGCAATTCAGACAAAAGAGCTTCCTGAGATTAACGACGACTTTGCTTCTGATGTAAGTTCTTTTGATACTCTTGCAGAATACAAGGCAGATATTGCTGAGAAGCTTGCTAAGGAGAAAGCTGATGCAGCTAAAGAAGGCATGATGTCAGAGGCACTTAAAAAAGTTATAGATGCTACAGAGCTTGAGATTCCGGCTCCTATGGTTGACAGAGAAGTTGAAGATGAGATTAACAGATTGTCATATAGAGTTAAATCATACGGCATGACTGTTGAACAGTATTGCATGTATATGGGAACAACAATTGAGGAGTATCGCGAAAAAGCTCGTCCTCAAGCAGAGCTTAATATTAAGAGAGATCTTATTCTTGAGGCAATTGTTGCAGCAGAAGAGATTTCTGTTTCAGCAGAAGAGCTTGATAAAGAGTTCGAGACAGCTGCTGAATACATGAAAAAAACTGTTGAAGAGGTTAAAACACAGTATGCAGCAAATATTCCTGCTATCGAAGAGGAAGTTAAGAGACGTAAGGCTGCAGAACTTATCCTCGAAACAGCAGTTAAGGTGCCTGCAAAGACTGATGCAGTAGAAGAAAAGCCTGCACCGAAGAAAAAGGCTCCTGCAAAGAAAAAGGCTCCTGCTAAAAAAGAAGAACCTAAAGCAGAGGAGTCTAAAACAGAAGAAAACGCTTAAGCCGACGAGAAGCGTAATCTACACTAAAGAAAAATTTAAACGTCGGAGAAATGGAGTTTTATTATGGCATTAGTACCGGTTGTTATTGAACAAACCAGCAGAGGCGAAAGGTCATACGATATTTATTCCAGATTATTGAACGACAGAATTATTGTACTAAGTGACGAAGTAAACGATGTGACAGCCAGCTTAGTTGTTGCGCAGCTTTTGTTCCTGGAATCAGAAAATCCTGACAAGGATATTCAGCTTTATATTAACAGTCCCGGAGGATCTGTTTCTTCAGGAATGGCAATATACGACACTATGCAATTTATTAAGTGTGATGTTTCTACGATATGTATGGGCATGGCAGCAAGCATGGGTGCGTTTTTGTTGGCGGCAGGTGCAAAAGGCAAGAGATTTTCACTTCCTAACAGTGAGATTATGATACATCAACCTTTGGGCGGTGCTCGCGGACAGGCAACAGACATTCAGATTCAAGCAGAGCAGATTCTTAAAATTAAGGATAAGCTTAACAGAATTCTCAGTGAAAGAACAGGTCAGCCTTTGGAGAAAGTAATTGCTGATACAGAGAGAGACAATTATATGTCTGCACAAGAAGCACTGGAGTATGGCTTAATCGATAAGATTATGGAAAAGAGAATATAATTCAATAGTTTACGAGATTATACGCCGCAGATTTTTATAGAGTTTTCTATAGTTGAGTTTGCGGCGCACTTTGTTTTATTAGTATGCGTAACGCATGACGTTGCTTTTATAAGCAAGGAGGTTTTGAATGTCAAAAATAGAAGATAAACAGGTTCGCTGTTCTTTTTGCGGCAAAAGAGAAGGTCAGGTTAAAAGGCTTATAGCAGGTCCGGGTGTTTTTATTTGTGATGAATGTATAGATTTATGCTGTGATATTTTGCATGATGATTTCATAGAGAACGAAATGGAGGATTTTGATGATGAAGAAATCCTCGTTGATAAAGAAACAAAGCTTTTAAAGCCTGCAGAGATTAAAGCTGCGCTTGATGAGTATGTTATAGGTCAGGACAGAGCAAAAAGAGCATTGGCAGTTGCTGTATACAATCATTATAAAAGACTTGATGACAACAAAAAGATTGCAAGCAGTAAGAAAAATAAAAAAATAAAAGAAAAAGAATCAGGAGAAAAGAAAGGCGATACTACTCCTTTTGATGGTGTTGAGCTTGCTAAAAGCAATGTTCTGTTAATTGGACCTACAGGTGTAGGAAAGACATATTTGGCTCAAACATTAGCAAGAGTATTAAATGTTCCTTTTGCAATTGCAGATGCTACATCATTGACAGAAGCCGGTTATGTGGGAGAAGATGTAGAGAATATATTACTCAGATTGATTCAAGCGGCAGATTTTGATGTTGAAAAGGCAGAAAAGGGAATTATTTTTATTGACGAAGTTGATAAAATATCACGTCGCGGAGATAATCCTTCTATAACACGTGATGTAAGCGGTGAAGGTGTTCAACAAGCGTTGCTTAAAATATTAGAGGGAACTGTAGCTGCTGTGCCGCCTCAGGGAGGAAGAAAGCATCCTCATCAAGAGTTTATTAATATTGATACAACAAATATTTTGTTTATTTGTTCGGGAGCTTTTGATGGATTGCCTAAGATTATTGAGAGCAGAACAGGTAAAAATACAATTGGTTTTTCAGGAAGTATTCATAGCAGTGAAAGTCTTGATTTAAACGAGTTGTTATCTAAGGTGGAGCCTCAGGATTTGCTGAAATTTGGCTTGATTCCCGAGTTTATAGGAAGAGTGCCTTTGATTGTAACATTGGATGCACTTGATTCTAAAATGCTTAAGGAAATTCTCACTATGCCCAAAAACGCTCTGATTAAGCAGTATCAAAAGCTGTTATCGTATGATGGGGTGGAGCTTGAATTTGATAATGGTGCAATAGATGCCGTGACAGAAATTGCTATTGCACGAAAGACAGGTGCCCGTGGCTTGAGAGCTATTTTAGAAGATGCCATGATGGATGTTATGTATGAAATTCCTTCGAGTGAAGGACTTCAAAAATGCATCATTACCGAGGATACAATAAAAAATGGAGAGAAACCGATTTTTGTATATTCAAAGAAGGCAGAAAAGAAGAAGACAACAAAGAAAAATACAAAGAACAAAATGGCTTCAGATGCAGATAGTATTCCTTTGATTGCTGCCGGAGCAGAGGCTATTGATATAGGAGAGTAACGGTTGTGAAAATTTTACAAAGTATTATTCTTGGAATAGTACAGGGATTAACAGAGTTTTTGCCTGTAAGCAGTTCCGGACACTTAATTGTAATAAAAAAACTTTTTGGTATAGATCAGGAGCAATTTGGTCTGACATATGATATAGCGTTGCATTTTGCAACGCTTATCGCAGTTTTTATTGTTTTTTGGCCTGATATTCTTGCTTTGCTTAAAAAACCAATACAAAAAACAACGGGGCTTTTAATTGTAGCTACAATACCGGCGGCTTTAGTTGGTGTTTTTTTTGATGATTATATTGAGAGTATTTCTCAAAGCGGAGGTTTCCTGGGCTTGGCTTTTGTTTTTACAGCGTTTTTACTGTTTTTTTCACAAAAGGCAAAACAAAAAGCGAAAAATATTGACCTTATGTCATACAAGGATGCTGCTGTGATAGGTTTAATGCAAGGCGTTGCAGTAATGCCGGGTATTTCACGCTCGGGTAGCACCACAAGCGCAGGCCTTATTATGGGAGTAGAAAAGGAATCTTCTATGAGATTTGCTTTTTTGATGTCGATTCCGGTTATAATGGGTTCGGCTGTTTTGGGAGTAAAGGATATAATTACAGAACCAACTGCTGTAGAATGGGCTCCTGTTATTGCAGGTATGTTAGCGGCAGGTATTTCAGGATACTTCGCAGTTAAATTTATGCTTAATTTCTTTAAGAAAAGAAGCCTTAACTTATTCGCTGTATATGTAGGCATATTGGGTGTACTTATTTTGATTGATCAACTGTTTTTTAAAAAATTCTTTACAGTTTTTTTGATGTGAGTAGTTTTTTAAAATTAATGTGAAAGAGGCTTTTGCCGTTATGGATAATAAAGGACATATTTTAACATTAGGAATTGAATCCAGCTGTGATGAAACTTCTGTTGCAATTGTGGCAGAAGGAAGAATTGTTTTATCCAATATTATTTCATCACAAATAGAGATTCATAAAGCTTTTGGCGGGGTGGTTCCTGAAATAGCTTCAAGAAAACATGTTGAGGCTATTATCGGCGTTATTGATGCCGCCCTTAAAGAAGCAAATGTCTCTCTTTCGGAGATTGACCAAATTGGTGTGACTTTTGGCCCAGGTCTGATAGGTGCTTTGCTTGTAGGCTTGTCTGCGGCAAAAACAATTGCCTTTGCATTAAATAAACCACTGATTCCCGTTCATCATATTGAAGGACATATATCTGCAAATTTTATTGAATATCCTGAGTTGAAACCTCCGTTTGTTTGCCTTGTAGCTTCAGGAGGTCATAGTCATATAGTGGATTGCCGTAGTTATGGTGATTTTCGTATAATGGGGAGAACTCGTGACGATGCGGCAGGAGAAGCTTTTGATAAAATTTCACGTGCTTTGGAGTTGGGATATCCCGGAGGCCCGGTGATTGACAGGATGGCAAAAGAAGGAAACCCGCATGCAATACAATTCCCGAAAGTTCACTTTAATGATAGTCTTGATTTTAGTTTTAGCGGTGTAAAAACGTCAGTTTTGAATTATCTAAACAATACAAAAGCAAGAGGTGAGGAGATAATTTCGGCTGATGTCTGTGCGTCTTTCCAGAGAGCAGTTGTAGATATTTTAGTTGAAAATTTGATGAAAGCAGCAGATAAGACAGGTTATAAAAAGATATGTTTAGCAGGTGGCGTTGCTGCAAACTCTGCTTTGCGTAAAGCTGCAGAGGAGGCGGCATTAAAGGCCGGAATAGAATTTTACAGACCTTCGCCGATTTTATGTACTGATAATGGAGCCATGATTGCCTGTGCGGCACATTATGCCTCTAAGGAGCGTAGGGCAGGCTCAAATTTAAATGCCTTTGCTAATGTCAGCATCGAAAATATTGACGGCTTGTTTAATAAATCCGCAAATTAAAGAAATTAATTCTTTATTTTCGGGACGCTGCTCAGGGAAATAATAAATGTTATTCAAAACAGCAATCGATTGGTTGCTGTTTTTTGTCCATACTGATTCTGAAGCCTTACGTATGGATTTTTCTATATTATCTCCGGAAGTATTATATTCTTTTGCTATAGGAGCATAAATCAGTTTAGTTATAAGCGTAATAGCTTCGCTGTCAAAGTAGGCAAGCTTTACCGCATCTCTCAGATAATAAAATCCGTTGTTAGCAGGTGAAAAGCCCAGCTGAAGCAGGGCTTTTGTTATTATAGTTTCTATAGCGTTACTTTTGTTTTTTTGTGACATTGTAAAATTTAAAATAGATTATTGCAGAAAACCGTCAATTATTTTCTGCTCGGCTTCTTCTTCGGTAAGACCTAAAGTACGGAGCTTTAATATTTGTTCTCCTGCAATTTTGCCTATTGCTGCTTCGTGAATTAACTCGGCATCTATGTGGCTAGCCTCTAATGAAGGAGAAGCTGTAACCGTACCGTTTTCCGCCAATATTGCATCACACTCTGAATGCCCTGTACAGCGAACTCGTCCGACAATCTTTGAGTTAAACTCTTGATGTGAATTTCCTCTTGCTACAGAACGAGAAACAAGGTCTGCACCTGAACCTTCGCCTTTAAGAATTACATCAAAATCAGTACGGGCTTTCTCTACACCATCAGTCATAATTCTTTCACGAACAATAAGTTTAGCTTCTTCTTCAAGAACGGCATAAGTTTTTCTCGTAGAAATGTCTACGCCGCCCAACTGAATTGTATCCATAGTAAGAGATGAACCCTCTTTCAGAATGATATCTGTTACAGGATCAATTTTTTTGATACCTTTGCCTTTGCCGGTGCCCAAATGTTTTTCTACATAAAGAACCTTCGCGTTTTTTTCGAGGGTAAAGCGATGAATGCCATTGTGTCCTGCAGCTCCGTCATCAGCAGTATGGACACCGCAACCTGCAATTACAGTTACATCTGCATCTTCTCCGATAATAAAATCATTATATACAAGGTCGTCAAAAGAGCCATGAGTAACACAGGCAGGAATATAAACTTTCTCGCCCTTGGTACCGGGTTTAACGGTAATTACTATTCCCGGCGCGTCGGTCTTATTTTCTATCTTAATATTCTCAGTAGATTGACGAGCAGCACATTGACCGTCCTCACGAATGTTGTATGCACTATTTTGTATATCGCTTAAATCACTGAAATCAGAAACACTTTTGATTAAATCTCCTGTAATAAAATTCATCAATACTCAACCCCCTTTGCATTAATGGGACATCTTCCTGTTTTCTCATCAGAAAGTAAAGTTGGAAGAATCTCTTCTCTAGGGCCAAAAGCACGAATCTGTCCGTTGGCAATAACTACAATTTCATCAGCAATTGAAATAATCCTCTCTTGGTGAGAAATTATTATTAAAGTACCCTTTCTTGCTTCTCTGATTTCCTCAAAAGCTTCTACCAACTTTGTAAAACTCCACAAGTCAATGCCTGCCTCCGGTTCATCGTATACGGAAATATCTGCCTCTCTTGCAAGTACGGTGGCAATTTCTATACGTTTACTTTCGCCTCCGGAAAGGGAAGTATTCATTTCTCTGTTAAGGTATTCCTCAGCACAAAGACCAACCTTGCCAAGAAGTTTGCAAAGCTCACTTTTTTCCATTTTTCTGTCGGCGGCAGTTTCTAAAAGATTGCGAACGGTAAGACCTTTAAACCGAACAGGCTGTTGAAAAGCGTACGCAATGCCGCTTCTTGCTCTGTCCGTGACATTAATATCGGTAATATCAATATCTTTGCCATCTTTTTCTAAAATAATTTTACCTGAAGAAGGTGTAACAACACCGGCAATTAATTTGGCTAAAGTTGTTTTACCGCCGCCGTTAGGACCGGTAACCACAACTAATTTACCATCGCCGAATTTCAAAGAAATATTCTTAATGATTTCTTTATTGACACCGTTATCATCGGATAAATCCCATTTTATATTTTCAAGCCTTAAAGCCATAAAAAAGCCTCCTGTCAACATCATTTGTGCTGAATGTAAATTATAACATCAGCATAAAACCCAGTCAACCGCAATCAGTCTTTAATCTCGATTTTCATAGCGGCTTCGCAAATGGGCATTGTACCGTTATTATTATACGCAACATAGTATTTACCGTTAGCCCAGAACATACTCTCAGATTCCATAGCAAGAGGTATATGTACCGTAGTAATATAATTGCCATCCCAATCATAAACTTCTAAAATATTGTCCAAAAATGGTCTTTGTGATGTCCACTTGTTGCTCATCGGATAATAAATATAATTTTCGTCAGAGCCCATACCTTGTGCCACATAGTCCGGAGAGGGCGTCCTTACAATACTTCTTGTGAGCTTGAAGTCAGAAGTTAAATAGTGAACTTTAGCGCCTTTATTTATCACATAGTAATCATCTTTTTCGTTATAGGTGATGGCATCGGCACCGACTTCTATTTTAACATTTTCGATAAAAGACAAGTCTTCTGCATTCACAATAACAAGTTTTTTATCTTGATGCAGTCCGGGCGTAACAACAAGGCGATTATTCTTAGAATCGTAAGTCATGTCGTTTCCGTGTCCAAGAGGAATAATATCACTTGTTGCCACAAGTTCTCCGGTGTCGAGACGGCATTTCTTTATATAAGCGCCTGTATCATAAGTATCGCGCAGTATTCCGTATACGTAAGTACCGTCAGTGCATGCACCTTGTGCTTTGCAATATACTTTGTCTCCTTTTATACGGAAAAGCTCCTTCGAATCTGTTGTCAACGTGTAATTTGTAAGCTTGTCTATTATTGAAAAATCAGCCTTGCCGTTGACTATAAGTTGATATTGCGGTGTAGGTGCTGGCTCTTTTTTACACCCAAAAGCAGTTGCGACCAGAACAAGAGTAGAAGCTATAACGATAATTCTCTTGAATAAATTTGTAGTAAACATAAAAACACCTTCCCGATAAATAATAATTGGATTTTATCATTATGGAAAAGGCAAGTCAATGCTTTTGACTCTCTGAAATGAGAGTTGAGTGAAAAATTAAATTCCACTTGTAAAATTAAATTCCGTACTGAAGACTAAATTCCATTTTTAGTATTTGACAGAAAGAAAAAAACGCTGTAAAGTGGAATTTAGTTGCATTATACATGTTTTTGTCAAAAAATG
>JAFZEI010000131.1 GCA_017560765.1 Clostridia bacterium
AGAAATCTTCCATGAAATACCGTTACATTACACATATCAGAAAGGGCTTCTGCTGCTTTTATGCAATTACCTGTTATCTGTCCTAAAGAAATAATTAAAACGTTTTTATTCTCTTTATGTGAAACATTACTGTAAAGTACAGCGCCTTTACCATATTCCACCGGATTTCTTTCTATTATTGTACTGTTACCGTCAAAAGAATCTTTTGCCGGATATCGAATCACAAAAGGTCCCGGCAAAACATTTTCCTTTGTAATTATCAGCATTTGCCTTAATTCCTCACCGCAACATGGCGCACAAACAGAAATTTCCGGAACAGAATTCAAATAAGAAATATCATATATACCATGATGTGTTTTGCCGTCTCGGCCTGAAACCCCCGCTCTGTCAAGAGCTATAACAACAGGCAGCTTTTGAAGTGCGCAATCATGCAAAAGTTGATCGTATGCTCTTTGCATAAACGTAGAATATATTGCAACATAAGGCTTTAACCCTACGGAAGCCATTCCGGCGGCCATAGTAATTGCGTGTTCCTCGGCTATTCCCACATCGAAAAATCTTTCAGGGAATTGTTTGCCAAATTTCTCCAATCCGGTACCTGTTGGCATTGCAGCCGTAATAGCGGCAATATTACTGTCCTCCTCAGCCATCTTGCAAAGTTCTTCTGCCATTATCTCAGAATAAGCCTGCTGCTTTATTTTTGTTGTTTCTTTGGGAGAAACTCCATGAAAACCGCTGGGATCTGCCTCAGCTTCTGCAAGACCATGTCCTTTATGAGTTATTGCATGAATAATTACGGGACAGTTTAAATAAAATGCCTGTTTAAGTGCTTTTTCTACTGCTTCAATGTTATGACCGTCTATCGGGCCTATATATTTGATTCCCAATTCTTCAAACCATTCCCCGGGAATTGTGAGTGTTCTGAAAGCTGTTTTAACTTTTTGAATACCCTTTACCAAAAACTTTCCTATAACAGGAATTTTATCCAAACCGGATTTAATATTCTTTTTTGCTTTTATATAAGACTTTCCCGTTCTTATTTTACCTAAATATTTTGACATGCCGCCCACATTGCGAGCAATTGACATTCCGTTGTCATTGAGTATAAATACAACGCTCCCCTTCATAGTGCCGGCATCGTTTATAGCCTCATAGACCATTCCGTTTGTAAATGCACCATCTCCGATTACAGCAACAACCTTATAATTTTCGCCCTGAATATCTCTTGCTCGTGCCATACCCACGGCTGCAGAAACAGATGTGGAGCTGTGTCCCGTTTCAAAACAGTCTGCATCACTTTCTTTTCTTTTAGGGAAACCGCTGATGCCCCCAAATTGTCGCAATGTTTCAAAATTTTCATTCCTGCCTGTGAGTATTTTGTGTACATACGCTTGATGTCCCACATCCCAAATTACTTTATCACGAAAAGGATCTATGACGCTATACAGTCCTATAGTAAGCTCTGTCACACCAAGATTAGATGCTAAATGTCCACCGTTTTTCAGCACAACATCAATAAGCCTCAGACGTATATCCGCGGCCAACTGCTCCTTTTCTTCACAGGATAAATTCTTTAGCATTGCAGGCGATGTTATTTTATCTAACATTTAATAATTTCTCTCCAATAAAAATACAGCAAGCTCTCTTAAAAATTCACAAGCTTCTTTTTGCTTTTCTGTTTTGCAGAAATTTCTCATACGGTCACAAGCTTTAAACGCTTTCTCTGTCAACTCTCTAAGGATTTTTTTACTTCCCTCAATGCCATGAAGAGTCACAAAAGTTGTTTTACCCTCTTGTTTGTCGCTTCCTATCGGCTTACCCAGCACATTAATGTCTCCCTCCACATCAAGAATATCATCCTTGATTTGAAAGGCAAGTCCTACCGTGTCTGCATATTCCAACAAGCAATCAGCTTCTGAAGTATTTTCTTTGCCGGCAACAGCCGCCGCAACCATAACAGGCACACGCAAAAGAGCTCCCGTCTTTCTCTCACATAAATATATTAGCTCTTTTTCTGAAATTTTTCTCGTTTCTGCGTCAAGATCAACAATCTGACCGCCTATCATTCCTTCTGTTCCCGCACAGTACGCAATATGCTTTACAGCCTCAATACCACCGCGAACATTGTCTGCTTCGATTGCTCCTTTTGAGGCAATTTCAAAAGCCATAGTCAATAGTGCGTCTCCGGCTAAAATTGCCGTTGCTTCATCAAACTGCTTATGACAAGAAGGTCTGCCTCTCCTAAAATCATCATTATCCATTGCAGGCAAATCATCGTGAATCAATGAATATGTATGAATCATTTCTATGGCACATGCAAACGGCATTACTTTTTCTGCTGTAATTCCAAAAACTGCTGCTGCTTCTATTGCAAGTACAGGTCTGATTCTCTTTCCCCCTGCAAGCAAACTGTATCTCATTGCTTCATATACAACTTTTTGCAAGTTGTCTTTTGATGCAACATTTTTGTCAAGGTACAAATTTACCTGCTCCGCAATATCATTAAGCTTTGAAATAAATTCATTATTCATTCGTTTTCACCTTTTCTTTCTTCTGCTATCGTTATTGCTTCTACTTTGCCTTTATATTCATCAAGCTTTTGCTGACAGTATTTTATTAAACTTGAGGCTTCCTCAAATTGCGCAACCGATTCCTCTAAAGGCAAATCTCCTGACTCCATATTTCTGATTATTTGCTCTATTTTTTCTTTTGCTTCTTCGAAAGTCATATTATTTGTAACATTACATTCCATTCTCGGTTACCTCCCGTTAATCATGATTTTTTCTGCAGTAAATACTCCGTCGCCTGTCTGAATATTTATTTTTTCTCCCGTATTCACGTCCGAAGCTTTGCTGACAACCCTACCGTTTTCTTTATATACTATACTGTATCCGCGTTTTAAAACTGCTTTCGGATTTAATGCTTCAAGATGTTCTCTTAACATCTTAATGTATCGCGCTTTATCGATTGCCGTTTCTGAAACAATCTCGTTAAGCTTCACTTCATCCATATTAAGATTATTTTTTTCAAGTTCTATTCTGAATAAAGGTTCAGATATACATCGGCTTTTTTTGATTTTGTCTAATTCCATTTGCTTTATTCTGCAGTTTGTAAGGGGCAACACACTTATTTTACTACGGAATTCTGTCAACTGTTTTTGCAATTGACTTAATACCGGTACTGCCAGTTCTGCTGCCGCAGAAGGAGTCGGCGCTCTCAAATCTGCCGCAAAATCCGTAAGAGTAAAATCCGTTTCATGTCCAACAGCAGAAATTATAGGAACACTGCATTCTGCTACTGCTCTTACGGTTGCTTCTTCGTTAAATGCCCATAAATCCTCTATTGAGCCGCCACCTCTGCCAAGAATAACTACATCACAACAACGAGTATTGCTTATATATTTTAATGCTCGCGTAATTTCAGGTGTAGCATTTTCTCCCTGAACAGAAACATGAAACAGCTTCAAATTCATTGTAGGGAAACGACGTCCTATAACATTTTGAATATCTCGTATAACAGCGCCCGTTTCAGAAGTAACAACACCAATACAACCCGGTAATTCAGGTATTTTCTTCTTCGCGGAGCTGTCAAAAAGCCCCTCTGCTTGAAGCTTATTTTTCAAAGCCTCATAAGCCATATATAAAGCACCGATTCCGTCCGGTATGATTTTTTGCGCATAAAGTTGATACACACCATCTCTTTCATAAACGGAAATACTGCCTTGTACCAACACTTTCATTCCGTCCTTAGGGTTAAACTGCAGCTCACTGACTTTATTTGCAAACATGACACATTTGAGTAAGCCGCCCTTATCCTTTAAGCTAAAGTAGGCATGCCCGGAATTATATATTTTAAAATTTGAAATTTCACCACTAACGTATATGCCGGCAAGATTAGTATCGTATGCAAGCAAAGATTTAATATAGTTATTAATATTCGAAACAGTAAGTATTCTGGCAGAATCAGGCAATTGATTCATTATAAACACTTCCCAAGATACCGTTTATAAAGCTTCCTGCATCCTTATGACTGTATTTTTTTGCCAATTCTACTGCCTCGTTAATAGAAACACCTGATGGTATATCATCCTTATATAAAATCTCATAAATAGCAACACGAAGTATTGCAAGATCAATCTTTGACATACGTTCAATTGTCCAATCCTTTGAGTATTTAACAATGTATTCATCAATAGATGAAATTTTATCAACAACTCCATCTAAAACGCTTTTTATATATACAGTATCCAAAGCAGCAAATTCTTCATCTGTGAGACTATCAGCATAAGTATTTATCATAGTTTCACTGTCTCCTGACTGTGTTAAATCCGAGGAGGGCTCGTCCTTGCTGATATAAAGTCTTAAATCTGTAAAAGTGTTTTGAAATATTATTTTAACTGCTGCTTCTCTTGATTCTCGTCTGCTCATGTTATTGCTCTCCTAACTTATTACCTGTATGATCCCGGAGGGAGTATTTTATCTAAAATATTTTTAAGAAAAGTCTTGTCTTTTTGAAGTTGTTTGCCAATTAAATATCCTACTACAATGCACAATGCAAGAAACAAAGTTTCAAGAATGCCAAAATACACAAAAGATAAACCTACAATCAAACCAATTGCTGCTCCGTTAATTGCGTAAAAATGTTGCCTGTAAAATTTATATATTCTTCTTAACATAATTACTCCTCCGATTTACCTACAGCATTCACTCCGTCAATGCTCACATCAACGAGACGAACTTTTATTTCCATTGTATTCTGAACAGATTCTTTTATTCTCTCCTGTACACTTTTACACAAAGAAGGTACATTCACATCAGGATATACAGTAAGCTTTACATTTATCTCAACACCCTGTTTTGTGAACTTAGCTTTTGATTTAGCATCCTTGACACCGCCAAATCTTTTAGAAAGTGCAAGAGCAATATTTTCGATGGAATTTGCAGAAATTCGTATAACGCCCGTTTCGTTGTTAGTGCAAAAATAGCTACCGGAGCTTCTGCCCTTAATGCCCGAAGTCAAAACCGCAATATTCAAAGCAAAAAAAACTACGCCGAATACGAAAAGCATTGCATCATACTGGTTTGAACGGTAAAAAGTAACTTTGATGTATTCTAACACCGTCTCCATAATCTTCTTGTCCGAAAAAGGAGAAATCATAATAATACCACAGATAACGGTTGATATAAAAGCATATACCGCCACTAAAATTCTGTATAAAATATTCATTCTTCATCACTCTCGCTTTCGCTTTTTGTTTCACAATCTTCGCTGTAGTCAATACCTTGTATGTGGATATTCACGGCATCTACTATAATTCCCGAAAGTGCTTCTATCGTGCTTTTTACATTTTCTTGTATTTGAAATGCTAAATCCGGAATTCTGTAACCGTATTTAACAATCACATATAAATCAACTGTAGTCGAATCGTTCTTGGTAAGCACCTTAACACCCTTTGAAAGGTTTCTTCGTCCGAAAACCTCAGCTATGCCACCGGCAAAGCCTCCGCTCATGCCGGCAACACCTCTGACTTCTGATGCGGCAACGCCTGCCATAACAGCGATTGCCTCATCAGTAATCATCATACTGTCACTGTCCTCAAACAAGTCAGAAACATCATTTTCAACGTCTCGTGTGCTTTGTTCATCAAATTCTGACATCAGATAACCTCTTATTCAATAATACTCTCATCCCAGCCTGCAGGCTTATCAATATTTAAAAGATATACAACAGAAGCTGCAATATTTGAAAGTCCGAACTTACCGTCCTTCACTTTATATTTACTGCTGTTTGCTGTATTATCATAGAAAATACAAGGAACAGGATTCAAAGTGTGTGCTGTTTTTGCTTTAGGCTTGCCGTCGGCATTGCAAACAACTTTTCCTTTTTTAACCTCGTACATCTCGTCTGCGTTACCATGGTCTGCCGTAATGATTGCCATACCGCCCAAAGCATCTATAACGGGCAATATTCTTGAAAGGCACAAATCAACAGTCTCAACAGCAATTTTAGCTGCCGCCATATTACCTGTATGACCTACCATATCACCGTTAGCAAGATTAATACGAGCATATTTGTATTTGCCTGTTTGAAGTCCTTCTATCAATGCATCTGTAGCCTCTGCAGCCTTCATCCACGGTCTTTGTTCAAAAGGAACAACATCGGATTTAACCTCAATATATGTCTCCAATGCTTCATCAAACTTACCGCTTTTATTACCGTTCCAGAAATATGTCACGTGACCGAATTTTTGTGTTTCTGCTACAGCAAGCTGTGCGATACCCTTGCTTGCAAGAAGCTCACCCATTGTATTTTGAATTGCGGGAGGCTCAACAAGGAATCTTGAAGGAATATTTAAATCACCGTCATATTGAAGCATACCTGCATAACATACTTTAGGCAGATATTTTCTGTTAAAGGTATTCAAAGAAGCATCCTCAAAAGCTCTGCTTATTTCTAAAGCTCTGTCGCCTCTGAAGTTAAAGAATATAACTGAGTCACCGTCATTGATTTTACCTACTGCTCCGTTATCGTCTGCAATAACGAATGCCGGCAAATCTTGGTCAATGACGCCTGTTTCTGCTCTGTATGTCTCGATAGCTTCTTGTGCTGATGCAAATTGACGCGCCTCACCAAGAACGTGAGTATTCCAACCGCGCTCAACCATAGACCAATCAGCCTCATATCTATCCATTGTGATATTCATTCTGCCGCCGCCGCTTGCAATTTTTACATCGAAGTTTGCATCACAAAGAGCAGCTATATACTCTTCGAACGGAACAACATAATCAAGTGCAGATGTTTCTCCTACGTCTCTGCCATCGAGAAGAATATGAACACGAACCTTGTTTATTCCCTCGTTCTTTGCTTGTTTTATCATAGCTTTAAGATGATCTATATGAGAATGAACGTTACCATCTGAAAAAAGTCCTATAAAATGTAAAACAGATTTATTGTTTTTTGCATTTTCAATAATCTCTGTCCAACCCTTAGCCTTATACATTTCTCCTGATTCGATAGACTCGTTTACGAGCTTAGCACCTTGGCTGTAAACAGCTCCTGCACCTATGGCATTGTGACCAACCTCAGAATTTCCCATATCATCATCAGAAGGAAGTCCCACTGCTGTGCCGTGAGCTTTTAAAGATGTATACGGATATTTCTCAAAAAGCTTATCCAAAACTGGTGTATAAGAAAGCTTTACAGCGTTGCCCTCTTCGCTTTCTCTCAAACCAATACCGTCCATTACGATAGTAACTATAGGTCCTTTATATTCAAACATAATAACTCCTCCGTTAAAACATATTTTTACTAGTATAGTTTACTAAAAACAAACAAAAAAATCAATGAAATTTAAATATAAATGAAATTTTTATAAGGCTGCATATACCTTTTTGTAGTTTTGCAGCCTTTTGTTACGGTCGATATATAAAAATCCTTACGATGCTGCATTATTCAGCACATCTGTTGTATCTCTTTCACTGCTCTGCTCCGTCTCATCCGATTCGTCAAACGGAATACTCTCCTCCTCTCCCTCAATATCCAAATCATTATTTTCCTCGCTCTCCGGCTTGTACTTTGGCTCCTCCGGAAGCGGAGCCTCCTCCCTATACTCTTTTACACTTACTTCTGAATCAATAAGCGATATATCCACATCATTTAGTATCTTCATTAGCTTTAAAAAACTCTCTTTGCCAAAAGTAAGTCCCTTTTGCGCATAAACTCCATTTGATGACCATGGCCTGATATCAACCTTTTTTCTGCCGTTATTCCAGCTTATTATGTTGATTTCAATATTTTTATCACGCCTGCCGATACTGCCGTATCGTGCTACAATTGTTCGCGATATATCGTTTTTCTTTGCGGTTTCTTCCATACGTTTTCACCTCCTTCCCGCTTTCTTACAGACGGAATTCTACCTATCCTCTCTGCAATCGTCAACTTTGATACTATTTCCCGGGAAATATATTAATCTAAAATATTGATTAACACTTTATAAAATTTTCTCATATTATAAATCGAAAGGAATTTTTTTAACGGAGGTTTTAAACATGAAAGAATTATGCTCTTCTCCTTTCGTGACGGTTCCATTAGATGATCCGTCCATTTTCAGTAACAATGCGCACGTTGATAATAAATCTTATGCTATGGTAAGCGTTCCGTGGCAGACACCCGGCAAACTTTATTCTGCCTGCGAGGGTCTTTCCAGAGGAACAATTTTTGCAGATTTAGACCAACCATACGTTTGCGCAATATGCAACAACAAAGCGAAGGAGGTTTGTGACTGTGGATAAAGAGAAATTAAAACATGAAATTATGGCTCTGGACTTTGCTCTCATAGACCTTAAGCTGTATCTTAACACTCATCCCGATTGCAAGAAATCCATTGAGCTTTACAACTCCATTGTTGATAAGCGCAAGGTTTTGTTTGACACGTATCAATCTCTTTACGGTCCTTTAATCGCTGAAATGTATTCCGGTTCGGAGGGTTCATGGGATTGGGTTGATAATCCTTGGCCCTGGAATAAGCAGTAATCGGACGAATTTTAAACGGAGGTAAATTTTATGTGGTTATACGATAAAAAACTTCAATTTCCCGTAAATATCAAAAAGCCTGACCCCAGAATGGCTAAGCTGATTATCACACAATACGGTGGCGCTGATGGTGAGCTTGCGGCTTCACTTCGCTATTTGAGCCAGCGTTTTTCCATGCCCAACGGCGAAACTCGCGCAACTCTTAATGACATCGGTTCTGAAGAGCTTGCTCACCTTGAAATGATAGGCACCATGTGTCACCAACTTTTGCAAGGCGCAGATTGCGAGATGCTTAAAAAATATGGTTTTGACACTGACTATGTGGAGCACGGTCTTGGTGTCTACCCGCAAAACGCAGGCGGAGTCCCCTTTACGGCGTCATATATTCAGTCAAAAGGCGACCCTGTAACAGATTTGATTGAGGATTTGGCAGCAGAGCAAAAGGCTAAACAAACTTATGAATATCTCATAAATATGGCTGACGACCCTGATGTTCTTGAGCCGCTTCGCTTCTTAAGAGAGCGCGAAGTGGTACACTTCCAGAGATTCGGTGAGGCTTTGGAAATCGTCAAACGCTTAAACAGCAGCAAAAAGTACTATTAAAAAAACAAATTGAATTTTACTTGAAACATGGTACAATTAGCCTACAAATCCTCAAATAATTGTCGATTTGTAGGCTAAAATATGTTATAATAATATCATTAGTCAGGAGGTGCAAAAATGAATTACGAACTTAAACATTTTGATACAACGCTTATCCGTTTTTCTGCTACCGAGGATAGCAATACTCCTGAAATTCATATTCTATGGCAAAATGATGAGCAAAAGAACCTTTTTCCGTTAGACTTAGATTTGAGCGGAGATGGTATTTCCAAATGGCTAAAACACAGAACTATTCCTAAAAATCGAGCTTATGTGCATAACTTTCTCAGCAAATGCGGTCTACACCTTAACCGTCCAATTAACATAATCAATGTATCAAAAGGATTATCCTTAAATGACTGCTATTGGGTTGTTGAAGAAGGCTTTGACGGAAAGTTTGCTGACTTCAATCTTTACGATAATCGTTTCAGTCAGATTCTTGCTTTGATTGCATTTACCGGTTACGGCAGCAGTATTCGTACCTCTCTTGCATCTTGTCCTGAGTTTACTACAAACGGAATGTTGCCGAAGTGCTGGCGTCGAGATCGCGGACAAATCAAGCTGTTTAAGGGCGGCACGTCGGGTGCCTCAAATACAGGCAACGAACCATATTCAGAGTTTTACGCTTTTCAAATTGCAGAAATAATGGGCATCAAAGCAATCCCGTACAATCTCACAAAATGGAAGGGCGAGCTGTGTTCCACTTGTGATATATTCACTAATAAAAATTACTCATTTCTCCCTGTAGGCAGGATTATAACCTCCGGTGGCATGAATGCAGTCAAAGAGTTTTATGAATCCCTTGGCAGTGACTTTTTAAAAGCTTTTGATGACATGATTGTCTTTGATGCTCTGATTTTTAACACCGACAGACATTTTGGCAATTTCGGATTTTTAGTTGATAATAATGCAAACAAAATCGCCGCACCTGCCCCGCTATTTGATCATGGCAACTCTTTGTTTAATTTCGCAGGCAGAGATGACCTCACATCTGATGAAGCGTTAGAGCAATACGCTGATACACTTTTACCTTGCGTTTATGACGACTTTGTTTTAAGCGCCAAAAAGGTTTTGACACCTGCACACAAAGAAGGACTCAGGCATCTTTTGAATTTTAAATTCAAAAAGCATTCGCGCTATAATCTCCCTCCCAATCGCTTAAAGCTGATTGAAAAGCAAATCCATCGCAGAGCCAAAGAGCTTTTGGAATAAATCAAAAGCTTCTAATATCCTTCGCCAACGAAAATGGTATTATCTCTCCGGATTTTGTTTCTCTATATGCTCTTTCTTGATGCATATAAGTGACTATTTCTTTCGCGCTATAGTTCTTAAATTTTTTTATCACAGTGTCCAATACCTGTTTGTCTTCGGCACTTAACACAGTATAGTCCATACCTTTAGTAGGAAGAACACGAAACATAGAATCACAATTAAAACTTTCTTCCTCATGAACATTCAAATTTTTAAGATTCATAAGACTATAATGTCCTATCGGAAGAGCACCCAAATCATTATGTCTATAAACCAAACCGGTCATCGCAAATCCACTTGTTTTATACGAAATCGCATCTACATACCAAAGCATCTTCATCAGCTTAACTTTAAAAAGATTTGAAACATATTTGGCAATATACGAAACTGCCGCCTCAATTTTATCAATATTTAGGGTCGCAAAACCATTTGAATCCGATGGTTTCTCAAAACAAACATACTCACTTTCAAGATCTTGTCGAGATAAATATTCTTTACCGTATAAATCAAGTTTTTCAGAAATTCTTTCTCTAACCGCTAAACTCTTTAGCCCGGAAAATTTATCAGAATTTTTCTTTAAAAAGTCTAATGCTCGCAACGGATTATCTTTAATTAGACGCAGCATAGTATCATATGCCTCATCTTGTATAGCTTTACTTTCATATCTTGAAATCGTTGCCTCTCCCCACCCAAGTAATCTGGCAAGATCGACCTGGGAAAGTCCATAACTTTCTCTAATTGAGACTATCTCATCAGAAGTAAGCAACCCATGCTTTACACGGTACGCATTCCGAGCATTAAGAAGGTTTTGATTTGTCATAGAACCCGTCTCAAATTCACTCTCATCCTCGTCAGCATTTGCACAGAAAAAAAACCTTTCTTCGTAATCAACTTTTTCTCCTTTAATAGTAATTGTCGAAAACCGTTTTCTTTCTTCTACCTCATGTATCTTGTCACATATAGGGCATTCCATGTGAACCTTTCTAATTAAAGTGCTCTTCTCCATCTTGTTCTACCTCCATTTAAATTCCATTCAAGCATACGGAAATGCCATCGGCTCCTTTGCATAATGGAATGACACGCATAAAACGCGTTTTTTATTATCACCTTTAATTTTCAACTTAATATATACAAGTTTGTTATTAATATCTTTACCAAAAACAAATAATAAAGGTGGATTCAAATCATCTTTATCTATTTTCGTTTCAGAATACTCAGCAACTGATAATTCTTTAAGCCTTTCTACAACATCCCATATATCATAATCCAAATCTAATATAGTATATGGTGTAGAATGCTCTTCATCATCCGGTTTTCTCTTTTTTATCAATAAGAAATCTGAATCTATATTAAAATCATCCTTCCCCAGAAGTCCTTTTAATTCTTCAAGAAAAACGACAATTTCTCTTTTCTTTGACTGCATGCTAAGAAAAATATTACTCACCCCTTAATATATCATCACTATCAATTGATAGTATACTAATCAATTGATAGTTTGTCAAGTTTTTAGAACACCAATTTTTTATATAAAATACTATATGCATAAAAGCACAAACTATTATTGTACAAAAAACATTGAGAAAGGGTTTCGTAAAATTTTTAAACTTGTGATTAGGCAAAAAAACAAAGGGTAAATTATATTAATTTTAACAAAAATCACAACAGAACAATTGTTTACAAAAACATCCCCGATGTTAATTAAATACCATTTAGAGCAATCAACATCGGGAGTAATATTCATTTTTGGGTATTAAGTTGTTAAATAAATCATCCAGAATTATCTTCTTGTTAATTATATGAAAATAATCCAAGAGAGCACGTGATTGTACTAAATTGCAGTAAGCGATTCAGAAATACGGCTATCTTCAATTTTTTTGAATTCAAAATTAAAAATATCATATCCTACTGGAATGTGAATTTGTTTATCAAGATTAGTATCACTGATTCTTAAATGTTTCAGCAATTCATCTTTTTTCTCATCTTCAACATCCATCACCTCATCATAAATACAATAATCATATTGGGTAGTATCGTATTTATATACAATCAAATGATGTTTCGTATCTTTTCTTAACCATTCTATTAATAAATCAACCCAAAATTGATCTGATTCACCCAAAGAGAATCCGTATGTGCAAACAACAGAACTGTTTTCTATCATTTTTGCAGCTTTTGACACCCTACTACTATCATACTGTTCATTAAAACAAGTCTTAACAAAAGCGCGAAGGCCTTTATTCGTAAGTTTGTAAGCTGTATTCTTTATTTGTGCAACATTGTTCACACCCAATACAATATCGTTATCTATATCTCCATGAATATGCAATGGTGGAACCATAGATACATTTTGATACCAAGTTTTAGCACGATACATGTACTCTAACGACTTTGTATAATTAAATGTAATAACATTATAATTCCAAAATTCATTTCCAGTTAATCTTTCAATTTTAGCTCGAACATTAGGTGAAAATCCAGCATGAAATTGTTCAAAAGAGCGATCAAGTTCTTTTATAATTTGAGGGTAATAATTTCTATCACTAACAATATTTTTTAAACGTTCATCTTCTTGTCTAATATGTTTTGCCATATGTCTTTTAAAATCACGAACACATTCAACAAATTCTTCTTCACTTGACAAAGTTCCTGCATATTCCGCCATCCCCATCTCAAAATCAGCCCATTTATCGAACGGAGTACGATTTCTTAACTCATTTTTAAAATTAGTAATAGTATTTGAAGAAGAAGGTGTATCCAAATAAGTTTTATAAACATGTGAGTAACTTGTTTCCATATGTAAACTAAGGTCAAAACCATTACCAAGTATAAATGTTATAACAGGTTCTTTTTGCATATCATTTTTCAATGTTTTGGGCATTTTTTACACTCCTTAAATAACAACATATTTACGTTAATAACTAACTTTCTCACGCAGCAGGATATGTATTAAACACAT
>JAFZEI010000132.1 GCA_017560765.1 Clostridia bacterium
ACGAAAACATTTCGTCGAATACATTTAATAACATTAAAAGCTTGCATTTTGCCACCATAGCTGTATAATAATAAGGATATTTAAAGTATCAATATAAATTTAATTATGATTAAAGGAGTTGTTCATTCATGCCATTGGTAACATCAAAGGAAATGTTTGAGAAAGCATATAAAGGCGGATACGCTATTGGTGCTTTTAACGTAAACAACATGGAAATTATTCAAGGAATCACAGAAGCAGCTAAAGAGGAAAATGCTCCTCTTATTCTTCAAGTTTCCGCAGGTGCAAGAAAATATGCTAACCACACATATCTTATAAAGTTGGTAGAAGCAGCTATCATTGAAACAGATCTTCCAATCTGTCTCCACTTGGATCACGGTGATTCATTTGAGCTTTGTAAGTCTTGTATCGACGGTGGATTCACATCAGTTATGATTGACGGATCACATCATTCATTTGAAGACAACATCGCTCTCACAAAGAAAGTTGTTGAGTACGCTCATGAAAGAGGCGTTACAGTAGAGGGTGAGCTTGGACGTCTTGCAGGAATCGAGGATGCTGTTAATGTATCAGCAGAAGATGCTTCTTATACAAGACCTGAAGAAGTAGAAGAGTTCGTTTCAAGAACAGGTGTTGACTCTTTGGCTATCGCTATCGGTACAAGCCATGGCGCATATAAATTCAAACCCGGTCAAAAGCCTCAGCTCAGATTTGATATTCTTGAAGAAGTAGAGAAGAAACTCCCCGGATTCCCGATCGTTCTTCACGGTGCTTCATCAGTTATCCCTGAGTATGTTGAGACAATCAACAAATTTGGCGGTAAAATGCCTGATGCTATCGGTATTCCTGAGGACATGCTCAGAAAAGCAGCTTCAATGGCAGTTTGTAAGATTAACATTGACTCTGACCTTCGTCTTGCTATGACAGCAGCAATCAGAGAGCATTTTGCAGAAGCTCCTTCTGACTTCGACCCCAGACAATATCTTAAGCCCGCAAGATCTAACATCAAAGCTTTGGTTAAACATAAGCTTGTTAACGTTCTCGGATGCAACGGTAAGGCTTAATTATTTATTTCTTAACTTGTTGATAACAAAAATTAAAACGAGAAAAATTTCAAGAAGAATGAGCACCGATATCAAAATAAAGATATCGGTGTTTTCTTGTATTGTTTTATAAAATAAATTTATTGCTTTGTTGTCGGAATGCACGCTGTTGCCTGCTACTATGCTTACGGAATGTATGCTGCCGTCTTTTAGAAGGTAGTTTGCTGTTCCTATTATGCTGTCCTTCTCGATAGGAGCATCAAGATCCTCTAAAGTTACAGCATTGCCGGGAACTGTAGAAGTAGTGCTTTTTTGAGTGATATTGTAGCTGATATTTTCTACGTAATTGCTGACGTCAGCAGGTATCATGCAGTAACGCGTTTCGTTGGCATTAATAAGAAGGTCACTTCTGCCGACTTTGGTCGTGATTAAGGTATCTCCTTTTTTTACAATAGCTGTTTTTTTATAATTCAGGAAAACATTATTAATAAAATTAACACCAAATTCGTATGCGCTTTCCGGAGAGATGCCGCTTATTACCATAGTAAGCTTTACTGCCGGTGTGTTGTTTGTTTGAGTACTTACGAAATAAAGCATTGTAGTGGACAAGTTCTCTGCTGTGTTGTATACGGCGAGAGCACCGGAAGTTACTGATGCATTTGCAAAAGCATTGTTTGAAACTAATTTACACTCATTTATAACTGCTGTGCCACCCCATATATGAGCAGCAGGATTGGCAGCAACATTGCGAAATTGCACGTTTGACATAGCGTATGACAAGAAAACCGACATGTCATTTACGGTGGTACGTTGAAGTTCATCCGGACTGCCGTCGGGATTTGTGAAATATGTGTTTTTTAATCCTATTTCTATTGCTTTTTGATTCATAAGAGAAACAAAATACTCTTTGTTTGGATTGACTTTTTCTGCCAGAACACGTGCAGCATTGTCAGCATTGCACAAAATGACAGCTTTTAATAAGTGGTCAACCATATATTGGTTAGAAGCAGTAAGTGAGTAGCGGCCCGACAGTGAAGTGCTGTTTTCTGTAGGAGTTACGTAATCTGTGACGGATAAAGAGGGATTTTCGTAGACAAGAAGACATGTCATCAGTCTTGCAAGTAATGAACAATCGGCAATAACTTCTGTGTTATGTTTTTCCAGTGTTTGTTTTGTGTCGCTTTCATATATTATGTATGAAATGCCTGTTGTGTCTGCCGCAAAAATATCACAAGAAAAACATTCTGAAAAAACAATACAGCATGTTATTAAAAATAATATAAAGTTTACAGCTTTGCTTTGCGCAAATTTATTTTTTTTCATACTGAAACTCCCCGAAGGTTAATTAATGTAACACAGTGAGTATAACACATATTTCTGTCTTTGCAAAAAAGAATTATCATGGAAATATAAATGGGAAATACAAACAGCGTTGACTGTTTTTTTTATACGAGAGTATATTAGCAAGCACATATACAAATATGTGAAGGAGCTGAAAATAATTGAAATACTCTTTAGATGAAAATCAAGAAAAAATTGTCTCACATATTGATGGTCCTGCTCTTGTTTTAGCAGGACCGGGAAGCGGTAAAACAACTGTCTTGATAGAAAGAACGATAAGACTGGCAAGAAAAATCAAAATGCCTCAAAAAATATTGTGCGTTACATTTACAAATGCTGCGGCAAGGGAAATGGAAAAAAGATTTCTGCAATCACAAAATGAAACTGACGATAATTTTTCTCAAACTCCTGTTTTTAAAACTGTCCACAGTTTTTGCAACGAGGTCATAAAGGAGTACGAGCGTTCCGTAGGAGTAAAATATAGGAGGATAGAAGGAAACAGCGGAGAAAAGAGAAAAATTTTTAAGGATTTGTACAAGGAAATTAATGGGGAAGATGGAGAGGAGTATATAATTGACAAATTAAATGATTTTAATAAAAAAAGCAATACTGTACTTGAAATTAAAGGTTTTCGCAAAATTATGGCATCGTATGATATATATAAAAATAAATATTGTATGATAGATTTTGATGATATGATTACAATCGCATTGGGGATTTTGTCTTCGCCTGAGAAAAACAAGCTGCGAATAAGGGAGTATTTCTGCAGTAGATTTGATTATATACAAGTGGATGAGGCGCAGGACCTTACATCTGAACAGTTTGCGATAATTGAGATGATAGGCAAACACGGAAATGTTTTTGTAGTGGCTGACGATGACCAGAGCATATACGGATTTAGAGGTGCAGCACCGGAGTGTTTATTTAAGTTTCAAAAGAATTTTTCTGATTGCCAAACATATTATTTGTCAAGAAATTACAGGTCAGTGGGGAATATCGTTGATTATTCTTGTAAATTCATAGCGCAGAATAAAGACAGATTCAGCAAAAATCTCTACAGCAAAAACATAAAAGGTCCCGTACCAAGAATAAAATGTTTTAAAAACGGTATTAAGCAAGCGGAATTTGTTTGCAAAGAAACAAAAAAGCTTTTAAAAGTTAATAAAGACACGAAAATAGGTGTACTTTACAGGAATAATATTTCCGGATTATTACCAAGGGCTGTATTTGTTTGTGAAGGATATAATTTGAAATGCGGAGAAGACTTTTTTAAGACGAGAGAAATGGATTTTTTAGATGATATAATCTCCGTAATGAGAAGCATGGAAAGAAATTGCGTAGTAGTGCCGACTCCTTCTAAAATGTTGAGAACACTGAGAGAAGAGGGGCTAAGTAATAAATTAGAAAATTATTGCAGAAACTCCGGCAGAAATATATATTATAAGGAGATATTAAGCGAGTTTCTTGAGTTTTTATGTATGTACTCAGGCAGTGTGAAAAATATGGTGTCTTTATTGGACAAAATTGATGATAAAAATATAATTTCTCGGACAAGCAACACTTGCTGCGTTGAGTTATCAACAGTTCATTCCTCTAAAGGTCTTGAATATGATGTCGTTTTTTTGATTGATGTTGTAAGAGGCGAGTTTCCCGGACGGAATGCAACAGTCGGCAAAGCTTTAGAAGAGGAAAGGCGCCTTTTTTACGTCGCTATGACAAGAGCTAAGGAATCTTTATATGTGCTGTACCCTCAACGACGAGGAGAAGAAAGTGCCTTTATTACTGAGCTGAAAAAATTAGCTGCTCTTTAGAAAAAAGTATTTATTTAACCCAAATTTTACCATCTTGACGAAACGATTTATTAAGGTTATAGTAGAAATTGTGATGACATATTATAAAAGAAGGTTTTGACGCATGAAATACAAGATTAATTATTCAAAACACGGGAGCGAGCAAGTTGTGGATAGGCTTTGCGATTATATAGAAAAGTGGCAGAGCAGAAAGCAGAATGCCGCTTTTGTTCCCGTGAAAAAAATCCAAAGCAGAAGACCATCGAATATTAACAGAATTTCAGATGATAATATTGAAATAAAGCAACATAATGATGTCAAACGAGTGCAGAAACCGCAGAACACCAAGAAGAAAAATTCTGCTAAAACCGTTTTATCCAGGGTAGGCATCTCTTTTCTTACTTTTTTGTTGGCAATTGTTATGCTGGCTCTTTGTGCAGATATTATTGTGCTTCATGGTCCGTCAGAATCAGCAAGAGACAGATTTGTTCTGACTGTTACGGAAACAAGTGCAGCAGGCTTTTTGGCTACGTGGTTTTTGTCTGACGAAACGGTTGAAAGCATTATTAATAATAACGCTATAGTTGACAGCTCGGGACAAACAGACCCGACGCTTATTAAACTCCCTGATGGCGAAAACGATGAAAATAATGGGGATGAGCCCGTTGATATAAACAGTGTGCAACTGATTGATATTGAGGGAAAAACTTATAAAGGTAAACTTCTTATTGTGCAAAATCCAAAGAGAGTATACATAGGTACACCGGCAGCTTACGGAAACGATAAGGAGGGCGTTACCACGCTTAATATGGTAAAAAATGACAACGCTCTTTACGGAATAAACGGCGGCGGCTTTTACGACACAGGTAAAGGCAACGGCGGTATTCCGACAGGTAGAGAAAACTCCTCAGGTATTGTTATATCAAAAGGTGTTCTTATGTACGGCAGCAAAAGTCGCGAGTACGAAGTAATCGGAATAAATAAGCAAGGCGTTCTGGTGCTGGGCAAAATGACGGCTCAACAAGCTTTGGACAGCGGTATTGTGGAGGCCTTGAATTTCGGACCGTATCTTGTAATGAACGGAAAGGCTTGCGAGGTAGGCGGCTTTACGGAGGCAGGGTTAAATCCGCGTACTGCAATAGGACAAAGAGCAGATGGAGCAATGCTTTTGCTCACAATTGATGGCAGACAGCCTTCGAGCATGGGTGCAACTTATGAGGATTTAATAGAAATTATGATGAATTACGGTGCTGTTAATGCGGCGAATTTAGATGGCGGTTCATCTACATATATGGCACAGAATCAGGAAAGCGAGAATAATCCGCAAATTATTACGCAATGCGCTTCTTTGTACGGACCGAGAAAAATGGCTACGTCAATTCTTGTGAGCAGAGCAGATCAGATTAATACTCAATATGAGCAAGGCAATTAATAATTGGAGGGTGTTATAATGGGTAAAATTAAAGAACTTATAAAAAACTCTAAATTTTGGAAAATATATTTCTGCTCAATATGTGTTTTTGTTTGCTTGTTGGTTATAGGTGCGATTTTCTTTTCTTTTTGGTTGGCTGATTATGAGAGCAGTCAGAATACGGTAGAAGTAGACCGTATTATGTCGCTTTTTCAAGACAAAAAATATAACGAAATACTTGATAAAACAGATGTGGTAATGACAGGCTTTGTTTCTCGTGAGGATTACGAAGCGAAGCTTAAAGAGGCAATAGAGGGTAAGGAGCTTTCCTATGTTAAAGCATTCTCTTATGATAGATTTGAAAAGCCTGCTTTTACAATAAAAGCTGACGGAGAGGACTTGTGTAAGTTGACGCTTAAAAAATCTAAAGAAACAAGCACCTTCGGATTTAGTTTGTATGAGTTTGATTGTATTTCGGACTTTTCTTTTGCAGACATAAATGTTGTGATTCTTGCGCCTGAAACCACTACTCCTTTTGTTGACGGAAAGGCAGTTGGAGATGTATTTAAACAGGAAATTGCTAAGGACCAGCCGGCGAAAACAGAATATACGGTTGATGGTAATAAAAAAATATTCCGTTATGAGATATGCGGACTTTTGACAGCTCCGGAAAATATCGAAGTAAAGACATCAAACGGAGCGATTATTGATGTTGTAAATAATGCTGATAATGAAATCGTTGCTCGGTTGTCAGATGTTACCATAAATGCGCCTGCAGGCTTTGAGGTTACCGTAAACGGCACAAAATTAACAGAAAAATATTCAACGGGACAATCTCAAGAAAACAAATTTATGCAATATATGCTTAGTGAAGCGGATAAATCGTCACTTAAGACGATAAATACTTACGAGGTTCATCAGCTTATCGGAAAGCCGGAAGTTGTCGTTAAAGATAATAACGGTAATATTGTGGAATGTACTTATAATGCGCAAACAAAAACTTTCGATGTTGGTTTTAAGGTGTTTAATTTTGAGATTCCTTCAAATTATACTGTTGTTGTAAACGGCCAAGAAATTACTGCAAGTGATACTTGGAAAACAGAGCAGAATGTTAAAATAGATGAATTGGAAAATATTCCTACTGAATATTTTGCGTCGCCGGTAGTTAATAAATACAAAGCTGCAGTAGTTTCGGGAGAGCTTGATATTGTGGCTAAAAACTATAACGGAGATATTGTTCCTCTGCGTTATGACAGTGAAAGTATGACATATTACGGCGATTTTGCAGTTTCTGACAGCAATCAGAACAAGTACAAGGATATTGCAATAAGCGGGGCAAAAAAATACGCAGGCTTTATGTCAAATGATATTTCTATGAGCAACTTCCTCTCCGGAATCATAAAAAACACACAGATGTACAAGGACATGAGCGAGTATCGCCAATATTGGTATACAGATCATAATTCCACTAAGTTTGAAAACACAGAAGCATACGACCTGAGAGTTTACGGTAGCGATTGTTTTTCTTGTGCTGTTTATTTTGATTATTGGATATACGGTCAAAGAGGAAAGCCTGATTTTAAACAAAAATTAGAGACAAATACAAGAATATGGTACGTGAACAGAAACGGTACGTGGTATATGTCTGACATAGAAATTTTTGACAGGGAAAAATAAAATATTATTTATTTCTTAATTTTTCAAAGAAATCTTTGAGGAGCGACTGACAGTCGCTCTTTTTTATTCCGCCGAAAACCTTGACGTGAGGATAAAGAATATTGTAAACAGTGCCTGCTGCACCGTCACTGAGATTATAGGCGCCAAAGTACAATTCTTCTATTTGTGCGGCACGTATTGCACCTGCACACATGGGACATGGTTCTAAAGTGACAAAAATTTTGCAACCTTGGAGTTTATAACTGCCAAGAAGCTTTTCGGCTTCTTCTATTGCTTGAATTTCTGCATGACCTGTGACTTTACAATTGCTTTCTCTGCTGTTATAACCATAGGAAATTATTTTATTATCTTTTACTATGACACAGCCTACCGGCACATCAAATGGATTGCTTGCGGCGGAGATTTTCGCATATTCTATTGCTTTGTCCATAAAGTTCCATATATCTGACACAGTTTGTTTACACATCCTTGTTATACTTATAAATAAAATTTGCCCTCAGACATTTAATGTATTATAATCAATGTATGTGGCAATGCGCAACATATTTTAATAACTTCAGAAATGACAGGTGCTTTATGATACAAATTGAACCTAAGACAAAGGGAGAAAAATATTCCTTAGAGGAGCTTTATCATATAATCGAACTTTTGCGTTCGCCGGAGGGTTGCCCTTGGGACAGAGTACAAACGCATGAAACTTTGATTAAACCCATGATAGAGGAGGCTTACGAGGCTGTTGATGCTATAAAAAAAGAGAGTACGGAGAAACTTTGCGAAGAGCTGGGTGATGTGCTTTTGCAAGTTATTTTCCACTCTATTTTAGCAAAAGAGGAAGGCAAATTTGAATTTAGCGATGTTACTGACAGATGTGCTAAAAAGATGCTTTTCAGACATACTCATGTATTTGGCGATGTTAATGTGCAAGATGAAAAAGAGGCGCTTGACAACTGGGAAAAAAGAAAGCTTACAGAGAAAGGCTTTTCTTCGTTACAGCAAGATTTAGAAGACATCCCGAATGTTTTTCCGGCTTTGATGAGAAGTCAAAAGGTTGCTAAAAAAATTCGTAAAGCAGGTATGAGCGAAAGCTTTCCGTCGGGAGAGGAGTTCGAAAAGGCCTCAGAAGAAGAAATCGGCGAACTTTTGTATTCGATTTGCAGATTGGCGGATAATTCCGATGTGGATGCGGAGGTTGCATTGTCAAAGTACACAGACAAGGTTATTGCGGACATGAGGGATAAAGATGAGAATTGATAAATTTTTAAAGGTTTCGAGAGTGATTAAACGCCGAACCGTTGCAAATGAAGCTTGCGATGGCGGCAGAGTATCTATAAACGGTAAGGCAGCTAAGGCAAGTGCTGCCGTTAAGCCGGGGGATATTGTGGAGATTGCTTTTGCAGGCGGCAAAACGAAATTTGAAATCCTCAGCGTGGCAGAAACTGTGCGTAAGGACGACGCTAAGGATATGTATAGAATTATTACGGAATGATTACGGAGGCATGTATGAATAAGTACATTAAGTTTATTGCATTGGTTTTATCTTTGGTTATGTTGACAGGCATTTTTTTTGGCTGTAACAAAAAGGCTGAAAACTGTATAGGAACTGTTAATGGAGAGAAAATTCCGGATGGCGTTTTTATAAATAATTTCTTTGATATTCTTGATAAAGAAAGTACAAGCGAAAATTGGTCAGAAGATTACAATGAACTTTATGGTAATAAGCTCTATGAAGCGCTTGTTGCAAAGAAGATGGACGGCAAAACATATTTTGATACAATTGTTGATAAGACAGTCGAAGAAAGTCGTATTTTCATGATTAAACATCTTGTTTTCTCTACAAAGGCAGAATGGCCTGATGAAGAAAAACGAAAAGAACTCAAAGAAAATGCAATTTCTTATATAGACCAGATGAATACTTATTACGGACCGTCTTTTGGTGTTAAAACTGTCGAGGAATTTGTAAAGGTTGCTTATTCTATGTCTTATGACCAGCTTGTGGATTATTTTGTAATGTCAGGCTGCATAGAGACGTATAAACAAAAACTTGAAGAGGGTGTAATGCCTACAGACGAGGAGCTTCTCAAGTATTACGAAGATAACTTCTCAAAGTTCAAAACTGTTCAGGTAAGACATTCTTTGCTTGAGTTACCTGATAAAGCTGATGATAAAGCAAAAGCAGAGCTTCGTGCGGAGGCTCAGACACTTGTAGATAAATATAATGCAGGCGAAATTACATTTGACAATATTATGGAAAGATCAGATGATGTTGATGCAGAAGGCAAACCCAACAGTGATGGTTATTACGTTGTATATGATGGAACAGACTATGTAAAAGCTTTTGAAGAATGGGGATTAAAACAAACTGCAGCCTCGGATAAAATTGAAATAGTAGAGACAGAATACGGTTACCATATCATGATGTGTACAAAGATTTTAGATACTTCTGATGATGAAGTACACGATAGGGTATACACAGCATATATGGATGAGAAGGTTAATTCAAAGGTAGAGGAAGAGATTGCATCTTACAAGAAAGACAAGAATTATAAAATAAAAGATTACAACAAAGAATATGCTTACGAGCTTGCTAAAAAGGTAATCCTCGGAGACGCAGAAGCAGCGGCTTCTGCTGACGCAACGGCTACAGCATCAGGTGCCACAGCAGATGCAAATGCGACTCCGACACCTACAGTCAGCGATGCGGCGGCAGATACTACCGTGGTCGCTAAGTATAAAGGAACACCCATATATAAGGCTTATTATACACAGTTCTTTTCTCAGGCTATGAATAACTGTTTCGCTGAATATGATTTTACGGAGCTTAATAAAATTGAATCAGAGAAAGAGTATTTTGAAGCTCTTAAAAAGGTATTCTACGAAGAATATAAAGACGGCAAGAATTATCTTGATTATTCAAAAGATGAGGCTTTGGATTTGATGCTTAATTTTTTTGCTGCAAAGGAAATGGCAATAGCGGCAGAAAAGGGATATTCAAAGGAAAAAACAGATAAGCTTCTCGGAGAGTTAGATACTCAGATTGATTCTTTGTTGAGTTATTCAGGAGAACAATACGGGGTAAAAACACGAGATGAATTATTGAAAAAAATCATGAACATGAATGTAAATGACTATAAGACCGTTTATGTTGACCAAATGATGGTAAATGATTATGCCACTTCCATTATAGAAGAAATAAAACCTGAAGAAAGTGTGCTTTTCTCCCATTATCAAAAAGATCCTGATAAGTACAGGATTGTTACAATCAGAATAATAACAAAATCTATATTGGGCGCAGATAAAAAAGAAGTCTCAGAAAAGGAACAAAATGATGTTTTAAACTTCTTAAAGATTCTTGAGGAAAAAATCAAAAACGGAGATTCTGCAGAGGCGTTGGCTATAGGATATTCTGATGATACTGATTCTGCTAATGGTTTGATGGATTTAACAAAAGCAAAATCTGCTCTTGTGGGTGAGAAAATTGCTGATTGGGCGTTTAAACAAACGGAGGTTGGCGCTACAACTATTATAAAGACTGATTCAGCATATAAATTGGTTGTTATAGAAGGTTTAACTGATTATAACGGAACAAAAGGAATCACAACATCTTCGGATATTACTCATAAGGTTGTTCAAGACCAAGTGCAAACGGAGTATAAGAATTATGCGTATGAAGATCAAGTAGAAAAATACGTTAAAGACAATTCTCTTGCATTGTCCGATATTGATCAAACTGTTATACAACAAGTTATAGAAGAGTATATTAATTACAACAGTGTAGAAGATAAAGAAGATAAAAAAGAGACTGAGTAAATGTTATAAAATAACATCTTTAATAAAAAGCAGAATGCCTTGTGTATTCTGCTTTTTGTGTTTGACAATTCTGCTTGCATGTGTGATAATATCAGAGTGCGTGCAAAGGCATTTTTGCTATGTGCAAAAACGCAAGAGTTCGTTATTTACAGCAAAAATACGCAGTATAATTTTGAAATTAAAAATAATTTTTTAGAAAAGAGGATGCATATGAGCAACAAGGTAACAATTATCGGAGCAGGCAGTGTTGGTTCTACAATAGCTTATACTATGACAGTAAAAGGAATTGCTTCAGAAATCGTACTCATTGATATCAACCATGACAAAGCAGAAGGAGAGGCAATGGATATTCAGCAAGGAACACCTTTCTGTTGTCCTGTAACCATTTACGCAGGCACATACGAGGATGCTAAGGATTCTGATGTGGTGGTAATTTCTTCCGGACTTCCGAGAAAAGCCGGACAAACAAGACTTGATCTTGCACAAACTAACGTAAATATTATGAAGGAAATTGCACCTGAAATTGCAAAATATGCTCCTGACGCGTTATATATTATAGTTAGCAATCCTGTTGATATTATGACATACGCTTTTATGAAGTATTCAGGTTTACCGGAAAATAAAATTATCGGTTCCGGTACAATTCTTGATACAGCACGTCTTCGTTATTATCTTTCTGATCACTTCGGTGTTTGCCAAAAGAACATACATGCGTACGTAATGGGCGAACACGGTGATTCATCTTTTATACCTTGGTCTTTGGCAAAAATTGCCGCTATCGGTATAGAGGATTATTGCAAGGGAATTAAATACACAGGTAAAGATATCGTAACACCACCTAACTATGATGAGGTTATTGAATATGTAAGAACATCCGGCGGTGAGATTATTAAGAATAAACAAGCTACTTATTATGCGGTTTCAGTTTCTGTGTGCAGCATTGTAGAATCACTCTTTACAGGTAAGGATTATATTATGACTGTTTCTTCAATGATGCATGGTGAATACGGACTAAGTGATGTATGCATCAGTCACCTTGTTGTTTTAGGTATTGACGGAGTAAAGGGTTGTGTAACACCTACACTTTTGGAGAGTGAGATTGAACTCATGCATAAGAGTGGCAATGTTCTTAAAGACCTTATTTCTAAACTTGAATTTTAATTTTAATATAGACAATATTTTTGGAGGAAAAAGACATGGAATATCGTATAGAGCGCGATTCAATGGGTGAAATGCAGGTGCCTGCAGATCGTTATTGGGCTGCACAGACACAGAGAAGTTTTCAGAACTTCAAAATCGGCGGAGAAATAATGCCCCGTGAAATTACTCATGCATTTGGTATTTTAAAAAAGGCCGCTGCAATTGCTAATTTTAATTTAGGCAAAATGGACGAAGAAAAGAAAAATGTTATCAGCCAAGCTTGTGATGAGGTTATAGCAGGTGATTTGAACGACCATTTTCCGTTAGTTGTTTGGCAAACAGGAAGTGGTACACAGTCTAATATGAATGCCAATGAAGTAATCGCAAACAGAGGTAATGAAATTTGCGGTAAAAAGCTTCTTCATCCTAATGACCATATTAATATGTCACAAAGCTCAAATGATACATTCCCTACAGCAATGCATATTGCAGCTGTTATTGGTATCGAAGATAAGCTCTTCCCTGCAATGGATACTTTTATTGCAACATTAAAGCGCCTTGAAGCAGAGAATGATGATATCGTAAAAAGCGGACGTACACACCTTCAGGATGCAACTCCCGTTAAGTTTTCTCAAGAAATCAGCGGTTGGAGAAATATGATAGAAAAAACAAAAGGTATGCTTGAAGCCGCTCTTCCGGGCCTTAAAGAACTTGCACTTGGCGGAACGGCAGTAGGTACGGGACTTAATGCTCCCAAGACTTTCGGAGCAGAGGTTGCAAAGGTTGTTTCTGACCTTACAGGTAAGAAATTTGAAACTGCAGAGAATAAATTCCACGCACTTACATCAAAAGATGAGCTTGTATTTGCTCACGGAGCACTTAAAGCTTTGGCGGCAGACCTTATGAAGATTGCTAACGACGTACGTTGGCTTGCAAGCGGCCCAAGATGTGGTCTTGGTGAGATTTTCATTCCGGAGAATGAACCCGGCAGTTCAATCATGCCCGGAAAGGTTAATCCTACACAGTGCGAGTCTATGACAATGGTTGCAGTACAGGTAATTGCAAATGATGTTGCAGTTGGTATGGCAGCATCACAAGGAAACTTTGAACTTAATGTTTTCATGCCTGTTCTCATATATAACTTCCTCCAGTCAGTACGCCTTTTAGCAGACGGAATTCGTTCTTTCAACGACAATTGCGTGGCCGGTATTACTGCTAACAGAGAAAAAATGAAACACAATCTTTATAATTCGCTTATGCTTGTAACAGCTTTGAATCCTTATATAGGATATGACAATGCTGCAAAAACAGCTAAGAAGGCTTATAAAGAAAACATATCATTAAAAGAAGCTTGTGTGGCACTTGGTTTCCTCACTGCAGAGAAGTTTGACGAAGTATTCAAGCCTGAACAAATGGTATAAAATTAATATTACAATAACTTAAATTTAAAACTGAAAGGAAAATGAATATGACTTACAGTTATTATCCCGGATGTACATTAAAAACTAAAGCAAAAGAATTGGATCGTTACGCCAGAGTTTCAGCCGAAGCTCTCGGCGTTACGCTTGCAGAAATAGAAGATTGGCAATGTTGCGGTGCTGTTTATCCTTTGGCACTTGATGAGATTGCTACTAAATTATCTGCAGTACGTGCTCTTGACAGTGCAAAAAAAGAAGGCAGGGAATTACTTACATTGTGTTCTGCTTGTCATCATGTTATAAAAAGAGTAAACAACGATATGCTTACAAATGATGATATCCGAATGAAAGTAAATAATTATCTTAAACTTGACACGGATTACGTAGGCGAAACAAATGTTGTTCACTATCTTGAAATGTTAAGAGATGCTGTAGGCTTTGATAACCTTAAAGCAGCTGTTAAGAATCCTCTTAAAGGCAGAAAAATTGCAGCATATTATGGTTGCTTGTTGTTGAGACCTGCAAAAGTTATGCAGTTTGATAACCCCGAAAATCCTACAATTCTTGAGGATTTTATAAAAGCAATCGGTGCAACTCCCGTAATTACGGGATATCGTAATGAATGTTGCGGTGGTTATGTTGCTTTAGAGGATAAAGCCATTCCGCAAAAGCGTGCTAATATGATTCTTGAAGAAGCAGTATCAAAAGGTGCTGATACAGTTATTACAGCTTGTCCTTTGTGCTTGTATAATTTAGAAACAAACAGTACAATCGACAATAAACCGACTATCTGCTACTTTACAGAATTACTCGCCGAAGCACTCGGCTTGAAATAAGGAGGGATTTTTGTGACGGTAAACGAGAAAGAACTTGCAGAGCGCGTGATAAGAATCAGCGGTGTTAATACAAAAAAGTGTATGAAATGCGGTAAGTGCTCAGGTACATGTCCCTCATTTGAAGAGATGGAGTATCATCCTCATCAATTTGTTTCTATGGTAGAAAAGGGACAAATAAAAAAATTGATGGAGTCTAAGTCAATCTGGACGTGTCTTTCATGCTTTGCATGTATTGAAAGATGTCCCAGAAGCGTAGAACCGGCAAAGCTTATAGAAGCTGTGCGTGTTTGCGTTATAAGACAGCAAGGCGAGAACCATCTTAAGGCGAATGCAGTGCCTGAAAAGTTGGACGAGAATATGCCACAACAGGCAATCGTAAGTGCATTCAGAAAATACAGTAAGTAAACAGATAAAGATTGGAAGTGAATAAATTGCAAAAAATCGGAGTATTTGTTTGTTGGTGCGGCAGTAACATTGCAGGCACAGTAGATGTAGAAAGAGTAGCACAGGCTGTAGCGAATGAGCCGGGTGTTGTTATATCAACAGACTATCAATATATGTGTTCCGAAGCCGGTCAGCTTAAAATCAGACAGGCTATAAAAGAATACGGCCTTACAGGCATTGTAGTATGTTCGTGTTCACCTCGTATGCACGAAGCTACATTCCGTAAGACAGCCCAGGCTGCAGGTCTTAACCCTTACATGGTAGAAATCGCCAATATTCGTGAGCAGTGCTCTTGGATACACAAAGATAAAGATGAGGGTACAGAGAAAGCAATTATTTTGGCGAAGGCGGCAATTGCCAAGCTTCACCTTAATACACCATTAAAGGCCGGCGAAAGTGCAGTAACGAAAAGAGCGCTTGTAATCGGCGGTGGTATTGCAGGCATTCAGACAGCACTTGACATTGCTGATGCAGGATATGAGGTTGATATAGTTGAGAAATCTCCTACCATCGGCGGTAAAATGGCTCAGCTTGATAAAACATTCCCCACACTTGACTGTGCGGCATGTATTTTGACACCGAAAATGGTGGATGCATCAGCTCATGAGAAAATCAACCTTTTTACATACAGTGAGGTTGAGGGTGTATCAGGTTTCGTAGGTAATTTTAAAGTAAAAATCAGAAAAAAGGCAAGACACGTAAAAGCAGACCTTTGTACAGGTTGCGGTGTTTGTACCGAGAAATGTCCTTCAAGAAAAGCTCCCAATGAGTTTAACCAGGGACTTAATAAAAGAGGTGCGATTTATATACCTTTTGCGCAGGCTATACCTAATGTTCCTGTAATTGACACAGAGTATTGTGTAAAAATGAAAACAGGTAAATGCGGTCTTTGTGCAACTGTTTGTCCTTCAAAGGCTATTGATTTTGAACAGCAAGACGAAATAGTTGAGAGAGAGTATGGTGCGATTGTTGCAGCAACAGGTTATAAACTTATTAATCTTGATAACTTTGAAGAGTTCGGATATGCTCAAAATAAAGACGTTATTACATCGTTAGAGCTTGAAAGACTTATGAATGCGGCAGGTCCTACAAAGGGTACACTTCTTCGTCCTTCTGACAATGAACATCCCCATGAGATAGTATTTATACAATGCGTAGGTTCAAGAGATGTTTCCGGTTGCGGTAAGCCATATTGCTCAAAAATTTGTTGTATGTATACAGCAAAGCATGCAATGATGATTCGTGATAAATATCCTGACACAAAGGTACATGTATTCTATATTGATGTTAGAACTCCCGGTAAGAATTTTGATGAATTTTACCGCAGAGCAGTTGAAGAATACGGTGTTGACTATATAAAGGGTATGGTTGGTAAAGTTGTAGAAAAAGACGGTAAGCTTCTTGTTCAAGGTTCTGACCTTATTGCCAATGAGCAAATTAAAATTGAAGCAGACCTCGTTGTTCTTGCTACAGCAATCGAACCTGATCCCAGTGTTAAAAATCTTGCTACAATGCTTACAGCAAGTATCGACACAAATAATTTCCTTACAGAGGCTCACGCAAAACTTCGTCCTGTAGAAAGTCCTACAGCAGGCGTGTTCCTTTCAGGCGTATGTCAAGGACCTAAGGACGTTCCGGAAACAGTCGCTCAGGCAAGTGCAGCAGCAGCTAAAGTTATTGGATTGCTTGCAAAAGACAAACTTACATGTAATCCTTGTGTTGCAAATTCAAATGAGCTTCTTTGTAACGGATGTTCGCAGTGTGCAAATGTTTGTCCTTACGGAGCAATAGAGTATATAAACAAAGAAGTAAATGACCACGGTAAGAGAGAAGTTCGCCGTATTGCTTTGGTTAATGAAGCAGTATGTCAAGGTTGCGGTGCTTGTACTGTAACTTGTCCGTCAGGCGCAATGGATCTTAAGGGCTTTACTACAAGACAAATTATGGCGGAGGTTGACGCAATATGCAAATAAATGAAAATAATAAAGAATTTAAACCGTTGATTGTTGCATTTTGCTGTAATTGGTGTAGCTATGCCGGTGCAGACCTTGCAGGTTCAAGCAGACTTTCTTACCCTGCAAATGTAAAGGTTATACGCGTTCCTTGTTCATGTCGTGTAAATCCTATGTTTATTTTAAGAGCTTTCCAAAGAGGTGCGGATGGTGTAATTATAGCCGGATGTCATCCGGGAGATTGCCACTATACATCAGGCAACTACTTTGCAAGAAGAAGAATGACGCTTCTTTTCAGTATGCTGGATTATATGGGAATAGAAAAGGGCAGAACACGAGTTGAGTGGATTTCCGCAGCAGAGGGTGCTAAATTCTCAGCAACAATGAATGAATTTGTAGAAACTATCCACAATTTGGGACCCAATAAGAAATTGGAGGATTTGAGATGCAAAGAATAAGCGAAGAAATTTTATCAAAATGCCGTGCATTATTGGAAGACGGTACAGCAGACAGAGTGATGGGCTGGGAAAACGGAGAATTTTATTATGATGTTACTCCTGCAGTTTTCACTAAAGATAATTTGGATAATATGATTTATGATGATTTCTGCGCTTCGAATCAGAGCAAATACTTCATACTTGAATCCAAAAAAGAAGGCAAAATCGTTGCGCTTTTAAAGCCTTGCGATACATACAGTTTTAATCAGCTTTTAAAGGAAAACAGAATTAATCGTGACAATGTGTACGTTTTGGGTATACCTTGCGACGGTAAAATTGATGTTCAAAAAGCAGCTCTGCTTGGCATCAAGGGTATTACAGGTGTTAAATCAGTAGGCGACGAAGTTGTTTTTGAGACAATTTACGGTGAAAAATCATGCGCTAAAAAAGATGTTCTTTTTGAAAAGTGTATGTCATGTAAGGGCAAAAAACATATGATATATGATGCTCTTTCCAATGAAGAGCAAGAGCCTGAGACAGCCATTGCAAATGAGGATTTCGGTAACAGATTTGCGTATATCGAAAATCTTGAGCACATGACTCCCGATGAGAGATTTGATTTCTGGAGAGGGGAGCTTTCAAGATGTATTCGTTGTAACGCTTGTCGTAACGTATGTCCTGCTTGCTCTTGTCTTACATGTGTATTTGACAACCCCAAATCAGGTGTAGACAGCAAAGCGAATACAGATGATTTCGAAGAAAATCTTTTCCACATTATAAGAGCTTTCCACGTAGCAGGCAGATGCACAGACTGCGGTGAATGTACAAGAGTTTGTCCGCAGAATATTCCTCTTCACTTGCTTAATCGTAAGTTTATTAAAGATATTAATGAGCTTTACGGAGAATATCAGGCAGGTGCGGATATTGAGCTGGGAATGCCTCTGACATCTTATACAAAACAGGATGCAGAGCCTAGTATTGTTTATGAGAGAGGCGGTAATAAATGATGTATAAAATAGCTAAAAACCGTTTACCTGAATTATACGCGGCAGTTGCAGCAGTAAAAAATATTTATCTTCCTGTAGAGAGTGCAAACCAGTGCCTTTTTGAGCAGTGGACACCTGCAAGCAATGTGAATATTGACTGCCTTAAGACTGTAAAGTCAGCAAAAGAATTGTTTTTTCCTCAAAGTGAAAATCTTATTTCATTTAAAGTAACAGGAAAAAACATAGATATAATTGAGGATCGCGATCCGGCAGAACCTTTTGTGATTTTCGGAGTGCGCGCATGTGACGCTAAGAGCTTTGAAGTACTCGACAACGTATTTTTAAGCGAACCTGTTGACTCATTCTACAAAAACAGAAGAGAAAACGGCGTTATCGTTACAATGGCTTGTAATGAGCCCGAAGAGACTTGCTTCTGCGGTGCATTCGGAATAAATGCAGCTAACCCACAAGGTGGCGACGTAACTACTTGGTTGGTTGGAGATATTCTGTATTGGAAAGCAGAGACAGCAAAAGGAGAAGAGCTTACTAAAGCTCTTGCAGGCGTTTTGGAGAGCGCAGAAGATTCCGAAGAGGGAAAAGTTGAAGAAGCAAAGAGTGCAATAGAAAATATATTGGATAAGTTGCCTCTTAAGGACTTGGATCTTTCTTATTTCAGCGGTGAGCACTTAACTACTAAGCTTAATGATGTTTTCTATGCTGAACAATGGAAGGAACTTTACAAAGCTTGTCTTGGTTGCGGCACATGTACTTTTGTGTGTCCTACTTGCCAGTGCTACGATATAAGAGATTTTGATACGGGACACGGAGTAAAAAGATTCCGTTGCTGGGATTCTTGCATGTTCTCTGATTTTACAAAGTGTGCACACGGAAATCCACGTACAAGTCAAATGGAGCGTTTCCGTCAGCGCTTTATGCACAAGCTGGTTTATTATCCGGCTAATAATGACGGTTTGTATTCATGCGTAGGCTGTGGCAGATGTTTGTCAAAATGCCCCGTATCTTTGAATATTGTAAAAGTAATTAAATCTTTCGGAGGTGAATCGAAATGAATCCCGATGCATTAATACCTCAGCTTGGTATAGTTACTGACATTCGTCAGGATACACCGGATGTTAAAACATTTCGTGTAAATGCTCCCGGTGGCGGTAAGTGCTTTGAGCATATGCCCGGACAGTGCGCAATGCTGTCAATTCCCGGAGTAGGTGAGGCGATGTTCTCAATAACTTCTTCGCCCACAAATAAAGAATTTATGGAATTCAGTATTAAGCGCTGCGGACAGCTTACTGATTGGCTCCATCAAATGGAGGTAGGTCAGACAGTTACAATTCGCGGACCTTACGGACGTAATTTCCCGGTTGAAGAAGAGCTTAAAGGCAAAGACTTGCTCTTTATCGCCGGCGGTATTGGATTGGCACCGCTTCGTTCCGTAATCGATTACTGTCTTGCAAACCGTGCAAATTACGGTAAAATCGATATAGTTTACGGTTCTCGTTCAGCAGATGATTTGGTAGATTATGACCAAATTTGCAATGATTGGATGAAGGCAGAAAATGTAAATGTTCACCTTACCATAGACAGACCTCAAGAGGGTTGGGAAGGACATGTAGGATTTGTTCCTGCGTACGTAAAAGAGCTTAATTTTGATACCAACAAAACAGCGCTTCTTTGCGGTCCTCCGATAATGATTAAGTTTACATTGGCATCTCTGCAGGAGATGGGCTACGATAAGACTCAGGTTTATACAACAATGGAGCTTCGCATGAAGTGCGGCATAGGAAAATGCGGCCGTTGCAATATAGGATCGAAGTACGTTTGTAAAGACGGACCGGTATTCCGTTGCGACCAGTTGGATGAACTCCCGAATGAGTATTAATACTAATTATTTTTACAGAAAGTGAAGGCAAAAAACATGGAAAATATGGTAAATGTATTTATAATGGGCAAAAAGTATTCCGTACCGTCAGAGCTTACAATTATGGACGCTATGGAATATGCCGGATATCAGCTTGTACGCGGATGCGGATGCCGTAATGGCTTCTGCGGCGCATGTGCTTCGGTTTACAGAATAAAAGGCGACCCTGAGCTCAAGGTTTGTCTTGCTTGTCAAACAAAGGTAGAAGAAAATATGTACGTAGCACAAATTCCTTTCTTCCCGGTTGTTAAGCAAACTTATGATATTAATGAAATTCGCCCTACGGAGAGTATAATGATGCAGCTTTATCCTGAGATTTACAGTTGTATCGGCTGTAATGCTTGTACAAAGAGCTGTACACAGAGCCTTAACACGATGCAGTACATAGCATACGCACAAAGAGGCGAATACGCAAAGTGTGCAGAGGAGTCTTTTGACTGCGTAATGTGCGGAATCTGTTCTTCACGTTGCCCGGCTCAAATTTCTCATCCTCAGGTAGCTCTTCTTGCAAGAAGACTTACAGGAAAGTATATTGCACCGACAGCAGAGCATCTTGAAAAAAGAGCAGCAGAAATTGCAAACGGTGATTTTGAACAGTCTATGAAAGAGCTTATGGCAAAACCAATAGATGAGCTTAAAGACATGTACAATCACAGAGATATAGAGAAATAAGGAGGAAAGCAAAATGAGCGATGCATTTTATACACAGGAGATGCTGGATTCAATAAAAAAGGTTGAAGCAAGTCGTGCTTCACGTATCGGTTTTGAACCAAGAAGAATGACAGCAGAGGAAAAGGAAGCTTTACTTGCAAAATTCCATCCGGATTATAAGAAAGAAAATTTTGCCACATTGGAAATGGGACCTAACAAAGGTGAACAAGTTCCTACCGAGCTTGCTGCATTGTTGCAGGCACACAGCCGCATAAATCCTGATGAAATCGATTTAAGCCATGCAGATTATGATGTTGATGTTCTCGTAATCGGCGGAGGCGGAGCAGGTTCTTCCGCAGCAGTTATGGCACATGAGAACGGTGCTAATGTTATGATAGTAACAAAGCTCCGTCACGGTGATGCAAACACTATGATGGCAGAAGGCGGTATTCAGGCTGCAGATAAAGAAAACGACTCACCGATGACTCACTACGTTGACGCTTTAGGAGGCGGACACTTTAAAAACGTTCCTGAGTTATTATATAAACTTGTTACAGACGGCCCCGGCGCAGTTAAGTGGCTTAACGATTTGGGCGTTATGTTTGATAAAGAAGAAGACGGCACAATGGTTACAACACACGGCGGCGGTACATCAAGAAAGAGAATGCACGCAGCAAAAGACTATTCCGGTGCTGAAATCATGCGTGTTCTTCGTGATGAAGTTATTAACAGACAGATTCCTGTTGTTGACTATACAGCAGCAGTAGAGCTTATTCTTGACGAAAACGGCAAGGCAGCCGGCGCTGTTCTTATGAATATGGAGACACATGAAATCCTTATTGCAAAAGCAAAGACAGTTGTTATTGCTACAGGTGGTGCAGGAAGACTTCACTATCAGGGATTCCCCACATCAAACCACTACGGTGCAACAGCTGACGGTCTTGTACTTGCATACCGTGTAGGCGCTCCTCTTTTGTATGCGTATACATTGCAGTACCATCCTACAGGCGTTGCTTTCCCCGCACAGATTTTCGGTGCTCTCGTTACGGAAAAGGTTCGCTCGCTCGGAGCAATGCTTATTAACGTAGAGGGCGAAGCATTTATGCATCCTCTTGAGACACGTGACGTTTCTGCTGCTTCTATTATTCGTGAGTGCAAAGAAAGAGGCAAGGGTGTACCTACTCCCGATGGCTACGGTATCTGGCTTGACACTCCTATGATTGAAGAGATTCACGGAAAGGGCGCTATTGAGAAGAGAATTCCTGCTATGCTCCGTATGTTTATGAAATACGGTTATGATATGAGAGAAAAACCAATTTTGATTTATCCTACACTTCACTATCAGAATGGTGGTATCAAAATAGGTGCAGACGGTATGTCTGACGTTGAAAACCTCTTTGTTGCAGGTGAGGCTGTAGGAGGAATCCACGGCGAAAACAGACTTATGGGTAACTCACTTCTCGACATTATCGTATTCGGACGCAATGCCGGTGTTCACGCTGCAGCTAAGGCAAAAACTGTTGGCGAAGTTGGTAAGTTGACTCTTGATCACGTTAAGAAATTTGACAAAGAGCTTGCTGATGCAGGCATAGTTACTGATAAAGTATCTCCTCAATTGTTGCCCAGATATACACATGGCAATCCTAAGTACGAGGCTAAGTAAGAAAAGAGGCAAATTATAAGCAATGGATATTATTGATAAAATATTTTCATTAGGTGCAGTTGGCAGTACAACTATCGTACTTTGCGGTGCAATGTTGATAGCATTTATCGGTTATGCATTAGGCAGCATAAAAATCAAAGGAGTGTCCTTGGGAACAGCCGGTGTGTTTTTAATGGCTTTACTTTTTGGCTACTTGTTTACATTGCCGGTATTGAAGGATGTTCCGATTATAGGAAAATTCTTTATTGAAGATGCTGCAGCAGGTGCCGTAAGTAAATACAAGATGTTAAGCTCAATAGGCTTGGTATTGTTTGTTACGGCAGTAGGCTTTATAGCCGGTCCAAGCTTCTTTAAAAATCTTAAAAAGAATGCAAAATCTTACGTTCTTTTGGGAGTGTTGATTGTAGGTTCAGGCGCGCTTGTGTGTGCATTGTTCTCTTTGATAAAGGGAAGTGCTTACGGTACCGGAATTATGTCAGGTGCATTAACAAGTACTCCAGGTTTCTCTGCATCACAAGAAGCCGTTTCAAGTTCAAATCCTGACCAATTGGGACTTGTTGCTTTAGGTCATGCAGTTGCATATCCTTTCGGAGTGGTTGGTGTTGTGTTGTTTGTACAACTGATACCTAAATTCCTAAAAGCAGACATGGCAAAAGAAAGAGAACTTATGAAAGTAGGTACGGAGTCTGTCGTTGAAGAGAAAAAAGAAACTAAGAAGCTTTTTGAGCTTGACGAATTCGGACTTGGCGCATTTGGATTGGCTGTTGTTTTGGGAATTCTTCTCGGTTCAATAAAAATTCCTCTTTCCGGCTCAGGATATGCAGAGGGTGCAGCAACATTCTCTTTGGGTAACACGGGCGGTCCGCTTATAATGGCGCTTATTTTGGGACACTTTGGCAGAATGGGCAAGTTAAGTTTAAAAGTACCGGAGAAAACTCTTAAAGTATTCCGCGAATTTGGCTTAATGCTTTTCTTGTTGGGTGCAGGAGTTGAAGGTGGAGTTGAGCTTGTTGACCAAATAAAGCAATCCTCTGACGGAGCAATGATTATTTTATATGGTTTTGTCAGTGGAGCGTTAATGACAATTATTCCTATGATTATCGGATACGTTGTTGCAAGAAAACTTCTCAAAATGAGTATGCTTAACGCATTGGGCTCAATTACAGGAGGTATGACAAGTACACCTGCTTTAGGAACACTTATAAATGTTGCAGGTACAGATGATGTTGCAGCTGCTTATGCGTCAACATATCCTGTTGCCCTTGTTCTTGTAGTTCTTGCATCACAGCTTATAGCTGTACTCATATAAGTATTTGTATAAAAGTATTTTGTTTTTAAAAGCAGAGCTTGTCTTGTTGATAAGTTCTGCTTTTTGAATATGCGGCGTAATTTAACAACTTTTGGAGATAATAAAAAAGACAGGAGAAGCAATGGAAGCAGCAAAAAAAGAACGATTAAAAAAAATATTGATTTCATTCTTAATTGCCGTATTTATAACGGTTATTGTTGTTATACCATTGTTGACTGCAGTTGTTTACAATATTATTTTTGACAGACGATTTGAGCTTGATGAAGAAAATGCATATTCCGTAGAAGATTTTAAAGACCTACGGGTAGATAATTGCAACTTTAATTCGGATAACGGGCAGAAGCTTGCAGGATATAAATACTATAAAGAAAATAACAGCAAGGCAAAAGGCGTTATAGTTATTGCTCACGGAATGGGTTGCGGAGGGCAAAACGCTTTTATGGAAGTTGCGGATGCTTTTACCTCAGCAGGTTATTTAGTGTTTTCTTATGACGCTACAGGTAACGGGGCCAGTGAAGGTGACGGAATAGGTGGGTTGCCTCAAGGTGTTGCCGATATGGATTATGCACTGAAATTTGTAAAAAAACAGCAGGAATACAAAGATTTACCTATTATGTTATTTGGTCATAGTTGGGGAGCATATTCCGTATGTGCAGTGCTGAATTTCCATAATGATATTGATGCGGTTATATCTGTAGCCGGCTTTAACCAATCGTCAGATTTGTTGGAACAACAAGGCGAAAAGTACACCGGCGCAGCCGTAAATTTGCTTTTACCATACGTTAAAGGATATGAGCGATTGATTTTTGGTAAATATGCAAGCTCTACAGCTATGGGAGGCTTTGAAAAGACAAATTCAAAAATAATGATAATGCACAGTAAAGATGATGTTACTGTTCCTGTAAAATACGGTTATGAAAAGTATCGTGATATATACAAAAATTCTGACAGATTTGTTTTTGAACTTTTTGACGACAAAGGTCATTTTACGAAATTTGATGGTGAATTAATAGAAATCTTTATATCTTTTTATGATAAATCTCTTGAATGAGAATATTCGGACTTTTTTGTTATTTTCTGCATAGAATATAAAAAACAGTTATTAAAGGGAGTTTTTTGTAATGTATACAGAGAAAACAAAAGTGCGCGAAATAATGCATTTGCCGGGAATATTGCAAATTGTGGAAAAATACACCAAAAGAAGAATTAATATGGCAACATTGAAAATGGGTGCAAATCTTACGATAAAGACAGTAGGGGAATATCTTCATTGGACGCAAGAGCAATTCAAAGAAGTTCTTACGGAGCTTAACAGTCTAAATAATCATTTAAATAATAAATAAAAAAGTGTTGACAAGGCAGTTAGGATGTGCTAACATATGGAATGGTTAGTTAAGACTAACTGTGCTTTTGCAACTTGATGAGAAATTGATGATTTTATATGAGGAGGCTATGACATGTCTACATTAAGAGACGTGAAAATCGGTAAAACTGTCACTGTTGTTAAACTGTGGGGTGAAGGTGCCGTGAAACGCAGAATAATGGATATGGGCATTACGAAGGGAGTAAAAGTAACGGTTAGAAAAGTTGCTCCGTTAGGAGATCCGATTGAGGTAACTGTAAGGGGATATGAACTCTCAATAAGAAAAGCAGATGCTGAAATGATTGAAGTACAGTAATTTTTTTGAAAATAAGTTAGTTTTGGCTAACTTGATTTACATATAATAAAAAGAGAGGAAAATAAAAATGAGTATAAAAATCGCTCTTGCAGGTAATCCGAACAGTGGAAAAACAACACTTTTTAATGCTTTGACCGGCTCAAACCAGTTTGTTGGCAATTGGCCCGGAGTAACGGTAGAAAAAAAAGAAGGCAAATTCAAAAAGGACAGTGACGTAATAATTGTCGATTTGCCCGGTATTTATTCTCTTTCTCCATATACGTTAGAAGAAGTTGTTGCGAGAAATTACCTTGTAGGAGAGCGACCTGATGCTATATTAAATATCGTTGACGGTACTAATATAGAAAGAAATCTTTATTTAACAACACAGTTAAAAGAATTAGGTATTCCTGTAGTTGTTGCAGTGAATATGATGGATATTGTCATAAAAAACGGAGATAAAATAAATATACCGGAGCTTTCAAAGGCTATGGGCTGCAAGATAGTAGAGATTTCCGCCTTAAAAGAAACAGGTATAACAGAGGCTGCAGAAGAAGCAATAAAGGCAGCAAAAGGAACAAAGATTATTCCGCAGCATTGTTTTAGCGGAGAAGTGGAACATACACTGGCGCACATAGAAGAGGCGGCAGTTCACGGACTGCCTATAGAACAGCAGCGTTGGTATGCAATTAAAATTTTTGAACGTGACAGCAAAGTTTTGGAGCAACTTAATCTTGATAAAGAAGTGATGCAACACATAGAGGAAGACATTCAGGCAACAGAGCAAGCAATGGATGATGATTCCGAAAGCATTATTACGAATGAGCGTTATACATATATAGAAGCAATTTTAAAAGGTTGTTATCATAAGAAAAATGCTGGCAAAATGACAATTTCAGACAAAATTGACAGAATTTTAACGAATAGATTTGCCGCACTTCCCATATTTGCAATAATAATGTTTGCAGTTTATTTTATTTCGGTAACTACCGTTGGTGCTTGGGTGACAGATTGGACTAATGACGGATTGTTTGGTGATGGTTTCCATCTGTTTAACATAGGTGTTTCTGACTATGAAGCGGCAACAGACGAGTTTGCTGAAATAATATGGGCGGACAAGACGGTTAATGATGCGGTAGATAAAGCGGTAAAAGATAAACTGCCCGGAGCAGAAGAAATTCAAAGTGCAATTGATAATAAAGATTTTGCAGCTTTTGAAGAGGCGTATGGCTCTTACGGTGAAGTTATTGGTGAAACTTTTACGAGTGACGTAAACGCTCTTCTTGAGGGGGCACCAAATCCTGCGGATTATGGTGTGTGGGTGCCGGGCATACCTGTTTTGGCAGAAAAAGGTTTAAATGCTATCAATTGTAATGAAACTGTCAGTAGTCTTGTGCTTGACGGAATTATTGGTGGAGTAGGTTCGGTTTTGGGCTTCGTTCCTCAAATGTTGGTGCTCTTTATTTTCCTTGCTTTTCTTGAAGCTTGCGGATATATGGCCAGAATCGCTTTCGTTATGGACAGACTTTTTTGTAAAATCGGACTTTCGGGTAAGTCGTTTATTCCTTTGCTTGTAGGAACCGGTTGCGGAGTTCCGGGTATAATGGCTTCCAGAACTATTGAGAATGAACGAGATAGGAGAATGACAATAATTACAACAACATTCATTCCTTGCGGAGCAAAACTTCCTGTTATAGCGCTCGTTGCGTCTGCTCTTTTCGGGGGTGCTTGGTGGGTTGGACCCAGTGCGTATTTTATTGGAATGGCGGCTGTCGTCGTTTCCGGTATAATGCTGAAAAAGACAAAAATGTTTGCCGGCGAACCGGCTCCGTTTGTGATGGAATTGCCACCGTATCACATGCCCACATTCCGTAATATAATGCGCAGTATGTGGGAACGTGGTTGGTCTTTTATAAAGAAGGCGACAACAATTATTCTCCTTTCTACAGTTATTATTTGGGCTGCAGACTATTTCGGAATACTTGATCCGATTGGCAATGCTATAAAATGGATTTTTGTTCCCTTGGGATTTGGCTCAGGTGAGGCAGGCGCTACTGCTTCCGTTGCTACGATAATGGGTCTGATTGCAAAAGAAGAGATTGTAGCAGTATTTGGTGTTACTGACATTATGGGTATGACAAAGCTGACTGCATATTCATTTTTGATTTTCAACTTGCTGTGTGCACCGTGTTTTGCGGCAATCGGGGCAATAAGAAGGGAAATGAACTCTGCAAAATGGACATTGTTTGCAATAGGATATCAGACATTGTTTGCGTATGCGATTTCTTTCATTGTGTATCAGTTGGGAATGCTGTTTGCGGGAAGCGGAAATATAATTTGTGCTATTATCGCTTTTGTACTTATTGCAGCTTTTGTATACATGTTGTTTAAACCATATAAAGAAAGTACAAAGCTTACGACAAAAATATAAAATTAATAATATAAAAAGGGAGGCGCTAAAAGAGATGGAATTTATTAAAGCTTATGGTGGAACAATATTAGTGGCAGCTGTTGTTTTGGCAGTGGTGATTGCGGTTATCATAAAAATTATTAAAGATAAAAAATCCGGTAAAACCTCGTGCGGTTGCGGATGCGGTTGTAAAAACTGTCCGTCTTCCGGTAGGTGCCAAGATAGATAGCAGGGGATTTCGTTGTTTATGAGTTTGACACACTTTTTTTTTATTGTTATAATTTAATGAAGAATTATGTGACAATAAGGAAGTGGGTTTTGTGGGAAACAACTCAAAAAGAAAAGTGACTGTAGTATTTGCTGTTATTGCAATATTTACTTTGCTGTTTACTTTTGCTTCATGTAAAAGTGATGCATTGCCAAAGAGTAATATAGAGGCAAAAGATGCTTGGGATTTTGTTAGTGCCGGGTTTAATAAGACTTCAGCAGCTAAAAGCTATAAAGTTATTTTTGAAACTCATAGTGATGCGGCTTTCGGTGAATTTTCATCTACTGACAGTTCAAAATACATAATGACAATAAGCGGTTTGGGTACAGATGCTTTTACGGCAACAGCCGAAAAACATAATTCAGAAACGATACTTACAAATGAATATTTCTTTATGCCTGATAAGTTTTATTCGGTAGAGAAAGATAGTGATACTGTTTCAATGCCTTGCTTGTATGTTTCAGATGATATTGATGTTATCGAAGAGGTAACAGGACTCAATGTTTTTGAAATTAACATGGAAGCAGTAAAAAAGGCAATCGAAAGCAGCAGAAGTATTGTTAAAGAGAAAGAAAAGAATTTGTCCTATATAAGATTTTCGCTCACATCAGAGGAATTGGTTGATGTTTTAGGTAGTTCCTATGAGGTCTTCAATGAAATGAAAAATTTCTCCGGTTTTATGTTTTTCTATGTAGACAGCGACGGATATCTTGTGAAATTCGGTTATGATTCTTCTTACTCAGAAACGTATGATGAGCAGGAAACGTACGTTAAATTAAAAGCGGGTTATACTTTTTCTGACATAAACAGTGTTGAGAGCGTTTCTAAACCTCAGTGGGCATCTACATTAAAGCCGGAGTCTTACGATACAGTAAAATATATTAAAAACAATGTAGAATACTTCTTCTTATGTGAAAGACCGGATGACGGGGCTGATTATTCCTACAAACTTTACGAAATAACAAATTTGGAGGATAAAGAGGCTTCTGTAAAATTTGCGGAAATTCCGGAAACCATAGAAGGTGTTCCTGTTACTGCGATAAGTGGTACAGCTATTGCATTTGGTAAGGGAGTGGAAACTTTAGTAATGCCCAAGTATATAAAAGAAGTTCCGTATCCTGAGAATTCTACCCCCATGACTGTTTTTTGTAAATGTACTGAGTTGTTAGACGCGCCGCCGACAGAGGTGACGGTTTATTTGGCAGATGAATGGGAATATGTAGACGGTGTTCCTACCGCAAAATAATTAATATAAAATTTATGGAGTGAATAATATGAAGTTGGATAATATTTTTGATAATAAACAAGTATTTTCTTTAGAGGTTTTTCCACCTAAAAGAGACATGCCTATTGATACAATATACAAGACTCTTGATGAGCTGTCTGAGATAAAACCTGCATTTATAAGCGTAACATACGGTGCGGGCGGCAGCGAGAATTGTGCCGCAACTTTAGAGATTGCATCTACTATAAAGAATAAATACGGTATAGAAGCTGTGGCACATTTACCGGGTATTAATCTCACAAAAGCAGATGTTGTTAATATGCTTGATGATTTTAAGAAAAACGGCATTCAAAATATTTTAGCTTTGAGAGGTGACGGCAATCCGGAGACGGAGCCTGTGGGAGATTTTAATCATGCAGATGAGCTTGTTAGATTTATAAAAGAACATGGCGATTTTCACGTTGCAGGCGCTTGCTATCCTGAGGGTCATGCAGAGTCGGAGAATTTAATAACAGATATAAAATATCTTAGGCAAAAAGTTGATGCAGGCTGTGATCATTTGATTTCTCAATTATTTTTTGATAATGATCATTTTTACAGATTCAGAGAGCGTTGCGACTTAGCTGGCATAAATGTGCCCATAGAGGCAGGTATTATGCCTGTACTTAATAAAAAACAAATTGAAAGAATGGTTACAATGTGCGGTGCAAGCCTTCCGAATAAATTTGTGAAAATGATGGCAAGGTATGAGAACAACCCTGAAGCTTTGAAAGATGCAGCTATTGCGTATGCTGTAGATCAAATTGTGGATTTGGTATCGCAAGGGGTTGACGGTATACACCTATACACTATGAACAAACCTGATACTGCAAAGCGAATTTACAGTTGTGTGGCTTCACTTTTTAAATGTTGACAGCTTGATAATATTAAGGAGGTTAAAAAATGGTTTACAGAGATCTTGGCAATACCGGAGTGCGTTTGTCACCGCTGGGATTCGGAATGATGCGTCTTCCTTCTGATGAGCGCGTTGTTACAAAAATGGTAAGAGATGCGATTGATGCAGGCGTTAATTATATTGATACGGCATACTGTTATTTGGACGGTAAAAGCGAGTCCATTACAGGCAGAGTTCTTTCCGATGGTTACAGAGATAAGATTTATCTTGCTACAAAGTGTCCTGTGTGGCTGATAGAAAAAGATACTGACTTTGACCGTATTTTAAACGAACAACTAAAAAGATTAAAAACAGAACAGATAGATTTTTATTTGCTTCACTCTCTTAATAAAAGCAGTTGGGAAAATGTAAAGAAATTTGGATTATTGGAAAAAATGAAAGAAGCTCGTGAACAAGGCAAGATTTGTTACCTTGGTTTTTCTTTCCACGATACGTATGATTTGTTTCAAGAAATAGTAGATAGTTTTGATGAATGGGATTTTTGTCAAATACAGCTAAACTATTTGGATACGAAGTATCAGGCCGGTATTAAGGGAATGAAATACGCCGCAGAAAAGGGACTCGGTGTTATTGTAATGGAGCCGCTTAGAGGCGGATATTTGGCTAATGTTCCTCAAACAATACAGGATATATTCGGTAAGAGTAAAACGCCGATAGAGGGGGCTTTTGACTTCTTGTGGGATATGCCGGAAGTAGGCACAGTTTTGAGCGGTATGAGCACGCAAGCACAAGTTGATGAGAATATAAAATATGCAGAACGTTCTTCGGTAGGAATGTTATCAGAAGATGATAAAAAGATAATAGAAGCAGTAACAAAGGAATTCAAGAAGATGGGAACAGTTCCTTGCACCGGTTGTTCTTATTGCAATATTTGCCCGAAAAAAATAGCTATTCCTCAAAGTTTTGCTGCGTATAACAGTGCTTTGTTAGAAGATAATTTTGAGCAGGCAAAGCATCAGTATGTAGACTGGGTACCGCGTTTTGGCGCTCTTCCTTCAAACTGTATAAGTTGTCATAAATGCGAAGAAATATGTCCTCAACATATAAAAATCAGTGAATATATGCATAAAATACACGAATTCTTTCAAGAATGATTTTTGCTTTTTGGGGAGGTTATATGAGAAAGACAAAGCTCAAATGTATAACTTTTTTGTTTTATGTTTGGTATGCGGTTGTGCAGATAGTAATCGATTAGGTAGCGGAACAAAAAATAAAACATATACTCAGGATGTATCGCTGCTTACCCAGCCTGTCTTTTCGGACAGAGGAGGTTTTTACAGTGATAATTTAAAATTGGAAATAACAATCCCTGAGAAGCTAAGTAATAATGCAAAAACCATAAGAGTAACATTTGATGGCAGTGAGCCTACCTCAAATAGTGATGAGTATAAAGGCAGCATTTTGCTGCCTGATGCCGGCTTTGTGAAAACCGGATTCGCTAAAAAAGAAGAGAATGTAAAAGTTTCCGTAGTGAGAGCTGCATGCTTTGATGATAATGGTAATGTAGTAGGTCAAATAGCTACAGCAACGTATATACAATTAGAGGAAAGCAATAGCGGCAGCGGAAAAACAAGATTTGATTTGCCGGTAATTTCCCTTGTGACGGATGACAGTAATTTAAACAGCCGCGATTACGGTATATTTAGAAATACAGATGGTCGCGGTTCGGAATGGGAACGGCCGGTTAATGTTTCTTTTTTTGAAACGGATGGTGATTTGGCCTTTGCACAAGATGCGGGAATTCGTTTGTTTGGTGGCAGTACAAGAAATTTGACACAAAAATCATTCCGCATTACAGCAAGAAAAGCAGATTATTTTCAAACTGATGTATATGATGGAGCAGGTAAGTTTAAGTATGCGTTGTTTAGTGACAGAAAAGATAGCCAAGGCAATATACTTGACAGATATGACAGCTTTGTTTTAAGAAACGGAGGAAATGACTCTATCTTTTTTGCTGAGGATAGCTCTCGTATAACATTTTTAAGAGATGGTCTTGCGGCCAAAATAACTCAAATGGCAGCTCCCGAAGTAGATACAATGGATTACAGACCTGTAGTTGTTTTCTTAAATGGTGAGTATTACGGTATAATGAATTTAAGAGAATATCAAAATAATAAATATATTCAAAACGTCTACGGTATTGATGATAAAGACGGAATTACTGTTATTTCGACTGAAATGGACACCTCTTTGGGAGGCAGATATGATGGTAAATGGTTTTATTATAAGCAAGATGACGGACCGGAAGGTGAGTTGCAAGCTTTCTTGACACTTTTGACTGATATTACTTCAGGTAAGTACACTTATGAACAGGCTTGTGAAAAAATAGATATGGATAACTTTATGAAATATTGTGCATTGAATTTATTCTTGTGCAATACTGACTGGCCCCATAATAATGTAAAGCTTTGGCGCTATGCAGGTAACAATCCGGGAGGAAACGCAGATGCAGCGGCAACTGACGGTAAATGGAGATTTATGCTTAAAGACGCAGATTTGGGGTTAGGAAGGTTTGTTTGTGCAGCAGAAAAGCGCCAATATCCTATTGAACTTTATACAAAAGCAGATTGTCAAAGCATACGCTTTTTGCTTGCAAACTATATTTCTTTTGATAATAAGTCAGGTTATCCGTCTGTGAATAAAAACACATATCCTGATGCATTAAAAATTCAAGGGTTGTTTTATTTTTGTATGCAACATGATGAATTCGCTGATAAATTCTATGATTTTTGCAATACGCTCACTACACAAATTTGTTCTTACGATACGCTTAAAGCCTTAATAGAAGAATCTTACAAGGAAATAGAAAACGAATTTGATAATTATTTAAATAAGGATTTCGGCAATTGGCCGTGGGAAGGCAACACTACACTCAAACAGTGGAAATCGGCTGTATGTGACAACAAAGATTCGTTATTAACATGGGCAAAGGCAAGAACAGGCTCTGACGGAGAATTTATGAAACAGGTAACGGAGCTTAGGGATGTTCTCAACAGATAAAAGTTAGAGGAGAGAAAATGATGGTAAAAAGATTAATTTCTTTATGTCTGGCTTTGATTATTCTTTTAACAGGTATTTGTTTTTTTTATAATTCAAACAATATTACATTGATGGTAAAGAAAACTATGCTTGGCAACGAGGATTTTGAGAATCAAGATAGGGCAATAAACGCTTTTATAGATGCTTTTAACAATGAATATCCACATATAAGTGTGAAAATTAATTATGTAAATGAATATCCTGCGCATTTAAATGAGACCGAGCTTATACTTTTTGGGGCAGACGAAATGTTGGAATATGCTCCAAATGATTTAAAAGTATTGACGGATATTGTTTCAACAAATAATATGCCGGAAAAAATAGCTAACACGGGACGATTGGCTATTAAGAGTGATAAGAAAGATTTATATATGTTACCGTTTAATTATGATAGAGCTGTAGTATATTTAGACAAAGAAGTATTTGATTTTTTAGGAGTAGATATACCAAGTGTTGATTGGACATACGAGGATTTTAAGGAAACAGCTCAAAATACAACAAGAAGGTATTTTGATTATAAAGAATATAAAAACATTTTAGGTGTTCATTTGCCTATCGGAAAATCTTATGTGTGGAAATATTTTTATGATAATTTGGGAGATGAATGGCATAATGATTCTTTCCGAGTAGAATTTAATACTGATAAAAATCTTAAGGTTATGGAAGATGTACTCGGCTTATGCAAAAAAAACGGAAAATGCTATTCAATGACGTTGAAAAGTTCAGCCCTTTTCTATGCTGAGACAGCTATGGCTTGGGTGAATGCGTGTCAGCCTGAATATGACGATTATAGAATCATATCAGACGAAGTTAGCGATTCTTTAGTTGGCAGAAGAGCAAAACAGCTTGCGGCGAATGGAAATCTTGTTTTACTGCCTCTACCAAGTGTTAACGGCACCAATATGAGTTACTCCAATACAGAATTTATAAAAGGTATAGGAATAAGCGCGTATATTTCTCATAGCAAAATGGAAAATGCTGTTAAGCTCGTACAATTTGCACAAACGTATAAGGGCAACAGTGCACTTAATTCATATTATGGAGGCATACCGTCTAACGAGAGTTTGTGGGGAGAGGAATATTGGAAAAAAGGCTGTCTGCAAGGAGAAAATGCAGACAATGTACTTATAGGTATTGAAAATGACAAAAGAGACGATTATGCAGATATTTTAATCAAAGACGAAGCAATATATGAGAAAAACTTGAGATTAAGGGCAATAAGCGCAGGTTTGCTGCTCCAAGAGTTTAGGGAAACTCAAAGAAATATAAAGAACTTTGAAGAAATTATGAATCGTATGGCAAGATATTTTAATATGACCATAAAGAATAGCGGTATACCTGATGGGTTTAATCGTGACATAATTGCAAGGGAGGAATCTTAAAATGAAATACTGTAAAGGAATTGCAGCATTATTACTTATATGCTGTATATGTTTTGGTAATATTGGTTCTTCTTATGCAGCAGATATACGAGATGTTAAGAATGATACATGGATTGCTACAGATGATTTAGGCAGAGTTTTACCGCTCAATGATAAAACAGGTAATGTAAAAGAAGATAAATACGTAGGTATTTTTTATTTTCTTTTCCTTAATGGCTCACAAGATGAAGCGATTTTAGACATAACACACTCATATAAACGCGGCGGAATTGAGGCTGTTTGGGAAGATTTACTTTATGGCAGCGGAACCTTTTTTTGGGCAGAACCATATTTTGGTTATTATCGTAATAATGACGCTTGGGTATATGCTAAACATGCTCAGCTTTTGTGTGATGCAGGAGTAGACTTTGTGTTTTTAGATATAACAAATCACTCTGCATTTTTTGAAGATGCATGGCAGCTGTTATTGGATGTTTGGTCTGATATAAGAGCAAAAGGAGGAAATACTCCTCAAGTGGTATTCCATTGCGGAGACCAAGAGGCAACGGGAAAGATGCACATAGAATGGCTTTGGGATAAATTATACAAAGATGAGCTTCATAAAGAACTATGGTTTTACTGGAATGGCAAGCCATTGATTTTAGGCAATACAAAAACACTTTCTGATGAGATAAAAAGTTTTTTTACCATCCGTCGTTCTTGGGCGTTTAATTCATGGACTTTGGAAACAGAAGGAAAAGGTAGATGGCCATGGATAGCACAATATCCTCAAGAACCGGGAAGAGATGAAGACGGCAATATAGAGCAGGTTGCAGTGTCTGCCGGCTTCCACGCAAATTCTTCAAAGGGAAGAAGTTATCACAAAGGAAAAAATGAAATGTCAGGGCGATTTGACTTTGGCTTTGGGCTCGAAACATCGGGGCTTGGTCTTGCTTTTGCAGAGCAATGGTCAAGAGTCTTTGAGTTGGATCCTAAACTTGTCATGATTACGGGCTGGAATGAATTTACTGCAGGTCGTTGGATAGACCCTAATGCTAATACGCAGCTTGTGGCAGGTTCTTATGTGGTTACGCCCAATGACCCACAATTCAAATATGTTTATGTGGATTTGTTAAGCCCTGAATACAGTCGTGATATAGAGCCTATCAGTGATTTTTTCAGAGATAACTATTATTATCAAATGGCATATTATATAAGGCTTTTTAAAGGAACTCGCGCAGGAGAAAAAGGTACGGGAAGTGCTGATATTGATATAAAAGGAGACTTGTCTGTATTGGAATCTGTAGGTCCGGAATATTTAGATAGCACGAATGATATTCTTCATAGAAATGCAGATGGTATTGGTGCAATATATACATACGTAAATGAAACGGGACGCAATGATATAGCTCTTGCAAAAGTGTCCAAAACGGGAAAATATACGTATTTTTATGTAAAATGCGAATCTGATATCATAGAGGCAGAAGGTACAAATTGGATGAATCTTTATATTGACAGTGATCAATATTACTATACCGGCTGGGCAGGATATGATTTTGTAATCAACAGAAGCCATGGCGACGGAAAGGTTTCCGTGGAGAGATTCGTGGATAATTCTTGGAAATTTGAAAGTGTGGGCGAAGCAGAATACACTTTAAATGGCAAAGAGCTAATAATAAAGGTTAATTCTTCTCTGGTAGCGCTTGATGAGAGAGATAATTTTGATTTTAAATGGGCAGATAATTCTACAGTAACCGGAGAAGTTATGGAGTTTATGGACGTTGGTGACAGTGCGCCAAACGCCCGCTTTAACTATAGATATGAAAAAGCGGGCGGCATAATATCTAATGAAATATTATCATCAGAATCAAATATTAAATTAATTATAATAATTGGCGCAAGCCTTTTAATTTCGGCCTGCGCTGCAATCATCATTTCGAAAATTTACCGGAAGAAATAGTGGTTTTACCGATTTTATTTGAATTAGAACCTGTGCCGGATATTCCGTATTCGTTTTTACCCCAGACTGTAACGCTGCCGTCTTTGTTGAGAATGGCAGAGAACCATGAACCTGCGGCTCCCGTCTTAGCGCTGCTGCTTATGAGCTGCGGCGTGGAGAACGAAGATGCTGAAGATGAAGTAGAAACTTGATTATAAGAATTAAGTCCCCAACCGTATATCTTACCGTCTTTTGTGACGATAATTGCGTGCTCATCTTGCATGCTGGCAGACGCAACATTAGACATAACTTTGTGGAGTTGACCGTCACCCGCTCCGGTTGAGAAAGTTGAAGTACTTCTCCAACCGAAGTAATAAAGGTCTCCGGCGCTGTCTATACAGAAAGTTGAGTGCTCGCCGGCAAATACTTTAGTTATGGTTTTTGTTGAAATCTGAACAGGAGAGGTAAATACCTCTGTGCTGCTTGATGTAAGTTTTTTCCAACGATTATCGCCCAATCCATACATTTTGCCGCCTTTTACGTATACGGTGTGACGCCTTCCTGCTGCCATAGATGTTACATTTGTGGCAATTTTTGTAAATGTTGTAACTTTGCCTTTGTAATTTGCAGAACCGAGCTGTCCTTTTTCGTTATTTCCAATGCCGTAAAGGTCGCCGTTCGTCATCAAAATCAAACTGTGGTCATAGCCGGCACTGATTTCCGCAATTGTTCCTGACGGAACCCCGCTTACAGGTCTTAACGTGTAATATTCATCGCCGGAGTAACCTGTTTGGTTGTAATTATTATTGCCTACAGCATACAGCTTGCCATCAGCAGATAAAATTAATGTATGGGGATCGTCTCCTACATTTCCGCCTTGTGAAGTTGATACTTGTTTAACAGATGTCATAACGAGTGAAACAGGAAGAAGTGATGTGCCGGTGAAGATGCCTCCTTGTCCGTTTTCGCTGGCACCCCAAGCATATAAGTCTCCGTTGGATTTTAAATAGAATATGGTCCTGGAACCTGCAACAAGAGCTTCTGACGCTGTGAAGCCGGTTTTGCGTGCAAGTACAGAAATTGTCATTTTTCCTGTTACAGTAATGGTAACAGAAGTGGAACTGTAAAATGTTTGCTTGCCGTCTGCTGTAGATATTGTTATGCCGGCAAAGGTGTAGCCGCTTTTTACAGTTGCTTTTAAGGTTACTTTTTCACCTACGGAATATGCCACAGTGCTGCCGGAGGATACGCTCTTGGAGTTGATTGTTGCAGATGAAATACCATCTGAAAAAGTGATGCCGATATTAATGGGAGCAAGATTAAAATACTCGTTAAATTGTTTTGTAGCATAATGAGTTCTGTTTTCAAGGAATGTCTTGATCTTGCTGATTTCGCTGTTCCATTTAGAAGTCGAAAAGCCCGAAGTAGACCAGCGCTGACTGTGGAGAGAAACGATGGGGCGAATCTCTTTTGACATATCGTCAAGCAAGGCTGTCATTTTATTTACGGTAAAAATGTTTTTGGTTACGTAGTCAAATCTGTCAATGAATTTTTGCTTAAAACCATTATTAGCAAGGAGAGCATACATCAAGTCAGATAATATGGAGTTGTTATTAATACGATTCATCATATCGAATTTATAGTCGTTTGCATAACTGCATCCGTGATCCATATCAAGAAGCACAAAACGCCATTTTGTGTCAAGACCGCTGGGATCCTCGGGGTTTTTGTTTCGCCAAACCTTAATGTTATTTGAGGGCCAGTCGATATTACAAAAGTAAAGGTTACAAATATAAAAGTCGATAAGACTATCCACATCTACTTGATTGGCTACGTAATTATAGTATGTTGCATTTGATAAATCATGGTTTCTGGCATAAGAAACAAGATTGTTAAAAGGAACCTCGTCGCCGGGTAGACCGTCATTTACTTCGTATGGAGGTTTGCTGGTATTTGACTTTAACGGAGAGGGTGCTTCTAACATAACAAAATTTTCTTCAAGGACACCATAGTGAGATTCGAAATACTTAGCATCATATCTTTCTCGAATATTGTAAAGCCCCCAGAATTCGCCGTTGATAAATACAGTTGCAGGTTGAGTCTCCATATAATCTACATTCATACCTTTGCAAATTCTTTGCATTAAAGCATCACGGAGCATGGAACATGTACAATCGTTGCCGGAATTTCTCAGCAACAAGCGTTTATAAGAATCAATGTTCTCGTTAGAAGAATCATAAACTCTGCCTTCGAAAATGTCGTATTTAAGTTTTCCCGGATTATTCAGGACATCTGGATTTGCGTCTTTCTTAAAGTACATTCGGAAAGACTTTTGTTGATTACCTAAAGAACCGTTGCCATGCATAGAAAGCTCTATGTATTGACCTGCAACCTTTGAGCCGGATCTGTCAAAAAGTTCAAAGAAAGCTACTTTTCGTTCTTTTGTACCGAAAGGATCATTCATTACGCTTACATAGATACCGGAAGATGTTGCAAAATCAGTGGGTTTTATTGAAATTGAAATGCTTGGGAGATTGTAATTATTCGCGAAATCTGAAGAAACTATGTAGGTGTTGGTTACAGTATCAATTATATTGCTGCCGTTTTTTGCATAAGCCTTTATCGTTGTGCCTACTATTTGAGAAGAAGGCGCTGCGTATCTAAAAGATGAAGCAATACTTTGAGTCAAATAACCTACATTGCCTGTGCTTTCTTGGACCTTTATGGGGGAAGAATATTTCTTGCCGTTTGTTTTCGGGTCAGAACCGTCTGTGGTATAGTAAATAGTATATCCCGGGTCCGCCGTTAATTTTACCTCTAAGGCTTTTGAGTAAATGCCGCCGTTTGCAGAAAACTTAACAGTAGGGCCCTGAGGTGTGGGCGTGGGTTTTTCCGTAGGCTTTGCAGTCGGCTTGCTTGTTGGTGATGCAGTGGTACCGGAAACGGGTGCGTCTATTACGTTGGATGGTGTACTTGTGCCGCCCGGTGTTGGTGCCTCTGCTGATGTAATCGCCCCTGTGACGGAATCTGTCGGTCGGTTGCTGCTGGTTCCTGTGGATTGCGAAGAGGGGGTACTTAAAATTACATTTGTACTTGTAATTGTGTTTGTACTTTTGGGACTATTTGTTTGGTTTTCTTCTGCGCAACCAACAAATATAAAAAGTAGTACAACAGTGAAAAAAATTAAAAGTTTGCTTTTCATATTATGCCTCCGTTATTCCGGGTAAAGTACGACTTTCTCTTAATATGTCCGTACATTCTGTGAAAATAGGTTTTATTGTAAATGAGTAGAAGAATAGCTTGTCGTCAAGTGATTGATTGTAATCTATTCGGAGAAGAGAGCAAGGGTCGTTTGTGCTGTCTTGCTCGGCACTGAATCCTATCTCGGGCATACCTTTTATCATAATTCCGCGGCCTTCTACATCATGCACCACAGCCCATTGTACACCAAAGTGATTTACTGAGTGGTGTGGGCAAATCTGAAGTGCGGATTCTTGGGCAACTGTCGATTGATAAATGCCTTTCTTGCAATGGTTTTTCATATTATAAAGTGATGAATACGGGCCATAACCGTAGTAACTTACGAACTTGTTATCTGCAGGCATTTTCACTTCAAGGCCAAAACGTGAGAAGTTGTGAGAATCGGGCTTAATCTCTGCTGTAACGCCTACGCCTATTTCTCCGCTGCCGTAAATTGCCCACAAAACTGAAAATGTGACAAAAGGTTCAGCAGAAGGTGATGCTATTGAGTAAGAAGCCAACAGTGTTATATATTTACTTCCTTTAGATAATATTTTACAAGAACATGGTTGCTGCAATAAAAGCTGTTGATTGTCTGATTGTGCTTTGCAAACTGAAAAGACGGGCATGGTATTTAACATTTCTATACCGTTGAAAATGATATTTGTAAATGTACCGGTTGCCATGTTAAAGCGGTAGGTGAAATCTTCGCCGTCTATTGACATTATGCCGCTCTCGTTCTTTTCTGAAAAGTGTACGCTGAAAGGAGGCATGGAGGAGGTTGTTTCCGTCTCGGGAACTGTTTGTAAAACAGGCAGCTTTATCTGCGAAAAACATACTTCATAACCGGCATGAGCCCACACAGTGTCTTTTTTTAATTTGCAGCTAAATTCAATGAAAAATTCTTCGAAGGAAAATTCCGGGAAAGTAAAATCTATGCTCTTGCTGACTGTATCATGAGGAGCACATTTTATATCTAAAACATCCTGAGCGAAAACTTGCGAAGGTGTTTTTATTGTATACATAATTGTAAAATCTTCCAGATTTGTGAAATCGCACGTGTTTGTGAAAGTATACGTTTGCTTTGTAAATGTCATTTCTTGTGCTTTGATGACAGCAGGAAAAAATATGTTTTTTAATATAAGCAAATCATTATTTGTGTAAATGTCAGAATTTACAGGATTTTTAATATCATCAATTATATAGAAACCCATCTCGTCGCACAGCTTAATAAAAGCCGGAGTATTAGGGTAGAAGGATGTTTTTACACTGTTTATATTGTGTTTTTTGAGAATTAAAAGCTCTTGTATAATTTCGCGTAATGGTTTATATTGAAAAGCATCAATGTACATTTCGTGTTCGTTGAAGCCTTTAAGATTAACCGGCTGATTGTTTACAAGAAATTCTCCTTTTTCATTTACAGTAAAAATACGTAAACCGACTCTTATGGGAATAACTTCATTAAAACCATGAACAAGGGCTGTATAAAGATAGGGACTTTCTGCTGTCCAATTTATGGGATTATCTATTTTGATTTCAAAAGATGCTTGGCTGTCCTTAATTATAGAGTCCTTTCTTACTATAAGTTGATTGTTATTGTCGTAAAGCTCAACCGTTGCGGCTCCGTTTTCTTTAGTCGCATCTATATCTATATATATAGTGTCAAGTGTTGTTTTTACTTTAATATCTCTTATATGCTCCTGCGTCCGTGCTAAAAGATATACGTCTCGAGATATACCTGATTTTGCTTGTGTTATCACAGTGACGGTGTTTTGACCTGCTTTAAGTAGGGGAGTAATACGGAATTCTGCTGCATGATTTTCACTGCAGTCGGCTCCTGCAAACTCATTATTAATATAAACACAGAAGAAGGCGTCAATGCCGTCAAAGTTAATATATACATCTCTGCCTGTCCATGCACCGGGGAGCGTAAATTCGCGTTGATAAATGCAGAAGGAATTTTCTGAAATAAGGGACGCGTTAAGATTTGAGGGAATCTTGATTTTTTGGGAATTCAATGTGTCAATGTCAGAACTGAAAATTTGCTCTGCCTCGTTCTTGCTATTGCAAAGAGTGAAAGACCAATCGCCGTTAAGCATTTTACGACGTGTGCTTTTTTCTGAAATTATGCCGGCGTAGGCAGATTCGGGGGTGTATCCGTTTAAAACGCGAGCACCGGAAAGTGCATTACAACGGCAACTGTAAGGTATAAACCAAGTTCTTGAAGGCTCCTTATTAACAGAGCTTGCTCCCAGGTTTGAGAATAATGAAAAATCAGGCATGGTTTTCATGTTATCTGCTTCTCCTTTTGATACGCTGAAAATCTTATAATATTATACCAATTTAAGAGCAAAAATCAAGAAATATTAACAAGATTTATTGCTGAGTGTTGATGTTGTGCTTGCCTTTTTATATTTGCTTTGGCAAAATGTGGCATGGTAGAAATTAAACAGACCGGATAAAAATAAATTAAAAAAATTTTTTTATTTTCACAAAAAAGTGTTGACAAGCAGAGAAAATGTATGTATAATCATCAGCGTTGTCGCGCATGACGCACAGCGAGATTCGCTGGTGTAGCTCAGTTGGTAGAGCAGCTGATTTGTAATCAGCAGGTCGGGGGTTCGAATCCGTCCACCAGCTCCAGCCGTTTTTTAACGGCTGTATTTTTAATAAGGGAGATTTCCAGAGCGGCCAAATGGGGCAGACTGTAAATCTGTTGTCTACGACTTCCATGGTTCGAATCCATGATCTCCCACCATATGAAGACACCATTGAGATATGAACCCTCAAGTTCAAACTCAATGGTGTTTTTATTTTAAAACCCAGCATCTATGCGGCTTTTTGAGGCTGCATTTTCTTTTTGTCAGCT
>JAFZEI010000011.1 GCA_017560765.1 Clostridia bacterium
GAGAGCTACAAAGGTTGGTAAGCTTACTTTAGAAAGAGTGGATTCTCCTATTCTTGCTACTGCACCTGTTTCTTCGGGAATTATGAGAAATTGTGCAATAGCATTGATAATTAGCTTTGTTGTAAGCACATTATTTTTTGTTGTATTAAACGTAATGGATAATACTGTTAAAGACGGAGCCGCTTTGTGTGAAGAAATGGGAATGCTGTTGTTGGCAGAAATTCCCGATGTTAACAGTGCAAGTAACAAAGAAAAAATATACAAAGCTGATGTTAACCCAAAAAAAGGGGGTAATAAGCGATGATTAAAAATAAAAGAAAGCCTGAACAGTTTAAGCTTATAACAGACAAAACTTTCCCTTTTGCTGCGAAAGAAGCTTATAATTCTTTGAGGACGAATCTGCTTTATGCACTTTCTCCGACAAATGGTAAAATTGTGGCAGTTACTTCTTCTAATGCAGGAGAAGGAAAGTCCTCGGTTTCTATAAATTTAGCTTTAACGATGGCAACAGCCAAGGTAAAAATTCTTTTAATAGATGCTGATTTGCGCCGCCCTTCAATTCACAAAAAGCTAAAAATTGACAATTCTACAGGATTGTCAAGATTTATTGTAGGTTTTGAAACTATGTCAGATGCATTAAAGAGAGAAGTTTTTCCTAATCTTGATGTTATGACTTCAGGTCCTATACCGCCTAATCCTTCAGAATTGCTCGGCAGTGAAAATATGAGAATTTTCTTACAAAAAGCAAGTGATTATTATGATTACATAATAATCGATACGCCACCTGTTAATATAGTAACGGACGTTGCTGTTATGGCTGATTGTATTTCCGGAGTGCTTTTAGTTACAAGCTATGGTAATACAACATTTGAGGATGTAAAAAAGTCTAACATCACCTTAGAAAAAGTTAATGCAAAGCTGTTAGGCATGGTTGTAGCCGGTGTAGAGAATAAAAAGTCAATATATAAGAAAGATTCGTCTTCTTATTACACCTCCAAATAATCATAAACAGCAGAAAAGGATTTATATGGGATATGTTGATTTTCATACTCACATTTTGCCTGAAATAGATGATGGTTCAGACAGTGTGGAAAAATCATATATGATGTTAAAAAAAATGGCAGATGAGGATGTAGATGTTGTGTTTGCAACTCCTCACTGCCTTTTGTCCCGTGAAGATGAAAAAAGTTTTTTGCAAAGGAGAGCGGTTTCTTTTAATAAGTTAAAAACATACTTAGCAAATGTGCAATCGGATTTTAAGGTGCCTGAGATAAGATTGGGAGCAGAAATTCGTGTGACACAGGAGATGAAGATGTTTGAATATGCAGAAGCGTTATCTCTTGAAGGAACAAATATGATTATGTATGAGTTGCCATACGATAATTACAGAATGTCTTATGGAGAAAATATATATAATTTGTCACTTAAAGCAAAAAAAGTGCCGGTACTGGCACATGCAGAACGATATATTGATATATATAGTGAAAATGACTATGGAGATTTATTTTCCATACCGAATATCATCTGTCAGATATCCACGGATTTTATGCAGAGTAAAAAAAGTGCAAAGTTTGCGGCAACCCTTATAGATGCGGGTATTCCTTTGGTTTTTGGCAGTGATTGTCATAATATGACAACAAGACCTCCGCAAATGAAAAGTTTGCTTATTAAAAAGAAAAAATTCTGTTCCAAATATAAAATTATGGAGTATACTATGGAAGAACTTTTTTACTTCCACAAACAGCTTATTTAAAATGGAAGGGGCCTACAGATGACACCACGTATAATGGCGGGTTCTTATTTTAAAACAATAAAAGGTAAAGCTTTGCTTGTAGCTACATTGATTGCTGCGATTGTTTTCGTATGCTTTCTTGCAGACACGCTTGCAAACAATACGTATATTCCGAAAGCAGGACAAAGTGTTATAGAAAATTATACAGCAGATAATAACGCGGCAGAAGATAGCGCAAATCAATTTGTGCGCTCTCAGGCGTATATGTCATTGTCTCATAACTTGACAGAGTGGAACTCTAAAGATGCAAATTTAGATAAAGGCGTTTTTTGCATCACAACAGAGAATTATGAATATCTTATTTATAATATTGACGCTGACAATATTGCAGAAGAAGGCAAAACATTTAAGGATTACAATTATATCTGGGTTGATTCCGGAAACGATAACTTTTATGCGGTAATTAATGTTTCAGGTAAACATATTGATTTAAAAAATTATTATATTCTTGTGCGGGATGAAACAGGCCTATATGCTTCAAGAGCCGTTTTTAACTTTTATGAGGCAGAAACTATTGATTTGACAGACGCTATAGTAATCGGTACGGTTCTTGCGCCTAATGCTGATATAAAGTGTGAAAACACTTCTGTTTACGGGCAGGTACAATGTAAAAAAACAACAGGAGAAATGAAATTTCAAAAAGATATCAGGTTTGCCGGATATAGAAGAATAATGGATAATTTAAATGTCCTATCCTTAAATAACGAATCTGTAAAAACAGCAGCGATTGAATATCTTATAAATAATAACCCTGATGGCAGATTTTCAGATTATAAAGCAGACAGCCAAGTAAAAATAAGAGATGTAAGCGCAATAAAGAGATTAAATATTCGTGCTCCCGGTGTTAGTTATAAAGATTTAGAAGCAGATTTGGCAAAGTTTCCTAATCTTGAAGAAATTTCTATAAACGGTGGCATATTGCAAACTTTTTCTTTAAAAAAGAACAAGAGTGTTAAATCTTTATCTATTACGGGAACTAATATTGAGAGTGTTGATATCTCTGCAGCAGTTAATCTGGAGAGGTTGGTTTTGGATAATAATAAAGCGTTAAAAAATATAGATTTGTCTAATAATTCAAAAATCCAAGTTTTAAGTTATTCAGGTACGCCTTTGGGTTGGTTGGATTATTCCGTTTTACCGGAGTTGTATTATCTTGACTGCAGCTATTCTAATATTGCTTCTAATATTACGATATCCGGAGATAAACTTCAAAATATAAAAATGCTTGATATTTCGGGAAATGGAGAGGTTCAAACATTTCTTATAAATACTTTTCCTAAGTTAGAAAAGATAAATTGTTCTCGTTGTTGCATCCTTGAACTTGATTTTACGGGAATGACGGAGTTGCAGTATTTTAAGGGAAGCTACAATAGATTTACAAAAATGGATTTTACAAGTGCAATTAATTTAAAATATATAGAAGTATACGGACAGGATTTAGTAAGTATTGATGTAAGCGGTTTGCAAACAGAAAGTGTTTTTTGTACCGCACAAATCATAAATAATTTGCCGGATGAGGAGGTAGAGTTTGGTGGAACAGAGACATAATAGTAAAAAACAAAAGAAACAGAGTTTAACAGGCAAGGCTTTTTATATTGCTACACAAACGGTATTATGTGCAATATTGTTTTTTACAGCCGGAATGTTAAGCGATAAAGGTCATGCGTATGTCTCTGAAAGAGAAGACAATGAGCAAATACGTAATGAATTTGGCATAACATTTACTACACCGACTCCTGCATCGAGCATAGGAACAGCAGAAAATACTGCAAAACCTGTACCTGAATATCCTCTTAAAACACCTCCGAGATATACGTATCCCGAGGGAATTACGATAGAACAGCTAAAAGCATTGAAAGAACGAAACAGCGATTTTGCTTTTTGGCTTTATATCGGAGGTACTACAATTAATTACAATGTAATGCAGTCGGAGGATAATGATTTTTATCTTCACAGAAATATTGATAAAAAGTATGCTGATTCAGGTTCCCTTTTTCTTGATTTTCGCAATGACAGCGAAACGCTTTCGGGGCATACTATAGTGTACGGACATAATATGAACGATGGTTCAATGTTTGGTAATCTTCTAAAGTTTTACACCGGAGGTAATGATAAGCATTTAAGGGAACATCCGTTTTTATACACGTATTCAGAAAACGGAGTGGGCATTTGGAGAATCTTTTCTGTTTATGAAACTACTACAGATGAATATTATATTGAGACAAATTTCTCGTCAACTGATGAATATTACAGTTTTATAAAAGATTTGCAGAGTAAATCAGTATTTAAAACAGATATTCTTTTAAAAGAAACAGACGATGTAATGTCCTTGTCCACATGTTATAAATTTAACCATGCAAATGGACGTCTCGTAGTCAGCGCAGTACGTGTGGGTTCGAGCATTTTGAATTAAAGCGGGAGATTATGAGGGACAAATATGAAAATAAGCAAAATTGAAAATAAGTTATTTGAAAAAACTGTCATTCCGGGTATTTTTATAAGAGAATATTTGCCCGGTTTACCGGCAAATGCTGTAAAGCTGTATTTATATATTTTGTATGCATCAGAACATAATATTGATTGTGACGAAAATACTCTTGCTGCCATTTTAAATTGTGATGATTGTGTAGTAAAGGAAAATATGATAGTTTTGGAAAGTAACGGGCTGATTGCAATAGAAAATGATACCGTTATTATTATGGATATCATACAAAAAGAAATAGAAAGAAATTACAGATTGCGTACCGTATCAAGACCGGATGATTTAACAGAAACGAGTCTTGAAAAGAAATATGCACGCGCAAAAGTACAAAAGGCAGTGAGTGATAAGTTTTTCTCCGGACAGATGCCTGTAGTTTGGTACAATGAAATAGACAGCTGGTTTGAAAAGTACAATTTTGATTCTGACGTTGTTTTTTTACTTTTTCAACACTGCAGCAAAAGCGGAGTAATGACAAAACCGTACATAAGAAAAGTTGCTGAGTCATGGGGAGAAAAATACCATATACGTACATCAGAACAGCTTGAAGCGTATATGAATTCTTATGAAGAATATAGAACTCTTCGGAATGAAATATTAAAAAGACTTAAGTGGCGTCGTAATATGAATATATATGAAGAAGAGGTAGTAGAAAAGTGGTTTTACACATATAAATACAACCTTGAAATTATTGAAATTGCATTAAAGAAATCGATAGGTAAAAGTAATGCTACTTTGGCGACTTTTGATGCCATAATAACATCCTGGTATAAGAATGGTTTTTCAACAGTAGATGAAATTTTAAATTATGAAGAGCAAAGAAGAAGCGCATACGCGGCAACAAAAAAACAAAGCGCAAGTGATACTCCTAAAACTGTGGCGGAACAAAAGAATAATTTTGTACAGCGAAGATATGACGAGGACTATCTGAACAGTTTTATTGTCAGTGAGGAAGATACACAATGATTATAAAGAATATATATAAAGAAATAGAGAAAGAATATGATGAAAAAAGAAACAAAGCAAAGAAAATAACAGAGGAACGCAAAGCGTATATTTATACAAATTTCCCTGAAATAGAGCAAATAGACAGGACAATCAATATACTTGGTATTCTTACGGTTTATTATGTCACAAAGCGTAAAGCGCCGATGAGTATTGTAAAGGGTTTTCCTCAGGCATATTTAAATTTTAATAAAGAAGAAATAGATAATGAAATAATGCGGTTAAGAAAACAAAGAGCTTTTATTTTAGAAAAGGCAGGATACAGCTCTGATTATACAGAAAATGCTTTTTCTTGTAAAAAGTGCGCTGATACGGGTTTTGTAATGCAAAATGGCATTGAAACAACTTGCAATTGTCAAAAAAATATTTTGGCAGCGAAGTTAAAAAAAGCAGCAGGCATTCCGCAGACAGACGTATTTTGCAAATTTGACAGCAGCTTTTATCCTGATAAGCCGGATGTGGAAAAGTACGGTATTTTCGTAGCTCCAAGAGTACAAATGGAGGCTGTGTTTAAAAGATGTGTGCGATTTGTTGAATGTTTTGAGAATCCTGATGTAAGCAATATGGTGTTCTTGGGCAGCTCCGGGTTGGGAAAGACTTTCTTGGGGAACTGCATAATAAATGCTTTGACAGATAAGGGAATTTCGTGCCTTTATATGCCGGCAACATCCTTGTTTAAACCGTTTGCACCGGGCTTTTACAGTCAAGAGGAGTCAAATGAAATAATTGACTTTATTTTGAATTGCAGTTTTTTGCTTATTGATGACTTGGGAAGTGAAAAACAGACGGCAACTCGGTATGGTGAGCTTTTGGAAATTTTAAATACCAGAGAATTAAAAGGTAAAAAAGAGCCGTGTAAAACTATAATTACAACGAATCTTTCTCCGTCAAATCTTTTTGATTACTATGGTGAACGTGTTGCTTCGAGGATTTTGGGCGGATATGATATACTTAAATTTGCAGGAGAAGATATAAGACTTAAACAAAAAAATATGTAAATTTTTATTGACAAAAGAATAGGTATCGTTTAGCATAATAATATAAGGTCGCTTAGGCCGATTTCATAATATTTCCATAGATTATTTATTCAAAATATTTACCTGTATAAAAAATTTAATTAAGTTAAGGTTGGTGTACCAATGGATCTTCAAGATCTAAAGAAGAAAAAAATTGACGATTTGCGCTACATAGGCAAAATGTTAGGCATAAAGTCAATGACAAAAATGAGTAAGCAGACTTTAATTGAAGCTATTCTGAATGTTGAAAAAAATGAAACAACAGAAGAGTCTGCAGTTACGGTTGTTGAAAAAGAAATTGTGGCAAATGATAACGTTGCAAAAAATGATGACGTTGAAAAAGATGACAATACTGTTGAACAGCCTGCACCGGAAGTGCCACAAGAAAAGAAAAAAAACAAAGAAAA
>JAFZEI010000012.1 GCA_017560765.1 Clostridia bacterium
CTAAAATAACGCAGATAATAGAAATTACCGACAGGTTCGGCTTGCTTAAATGGACAGTAGATACAGACAGAGGCAAACTGTCTTTTGAAATACGCAATAGACACAGTGATATTAAGTTGCTTTATGACGGACGTGTGTTGGTAAGAGATACAAGTGATAACAGATATGAAATACCGAATTACAAGCAGTTGGATAAGCATAGTTTAATGCTTTTGAGTTCGGAATTATAATTTTTTGGAGGATAGATATGAAACTGGTTTTGGCAATTGTAAATAATGATGATAGCGCAGTAGCTGCTACAGCCCTTACACAAGAGGGCTTTTTTGTAACAAAGCTTTCTACGACGGGCGGATTTTTAATGGTGGGAAATACGACTCTTCTGATAGGAACAGAGGATGATAATGTAGCAAGAATAAAAGAGTTGCTTCAAAAATATTGCTCAACGCGCAAGCAGATAGCAATGTCTACAAATTCTTTCGGAAAAGGTTTGCACAGGGACGGCTTGGGCGATGAGGTTACTGTGGGAGGAGCTACTTTCTTCGTTCTTAATGTAGAAGAATTTGATAAGCTTTGACATATAAGTCTTTGCGGTGATATAATTCAGGGAAATATCATATTAGATTTTTTAATATAATAGGAGATTGATTAATTATGTTAAATGACAAATGGAAAAAATTACAAAATGGTAGCGACATAAGAGGTGTTGCTCTTGAGGGTATTGAAGGACAACACGTTAATCTTACACCTGAGATTGCGGGACAGATTGCATGTGCTTTCGGTGAATGGCTTAAGGGAAAAACAGGAAAGAATTATGAGGAGCTTACAGTTGCAATAGGAAATGACTCAAGACTTTCCGGAGCAGATCTTAATGCGGCAGTTGCAGGCGGACTTTCAAATCTTGGTATTACAGTAATTAACTGCAATCTTGCTTCTACACCTGCTATGTTTATGACAACGGTAATTAAGGGATATGAATATGACGGTTCTATCATGCTTACAGCAAGTCATCTTCCTTTTAATCGTAACGGACTTAAGTTCTTCACAAAAGATGGCGGCCTTGAAAAAGCAGATATTACAGCAATACTCCAATTGGCACAAGACAACGAGTATTCCGTAGCTGCAAAACCGGGAGAGGTAAAGAACCTTGACTTTATAAGCGTTTATGCGGCTGATATTGTACGCAAGATTCGCGAAAAGACAGGAGAAGAAAGACCGCTGGAGGGATTCCGTATCGTGGTTGATGCAGGTAACGGCGCAGGCGGTTTCTATGCGGAAAAGGTTCTTAAGCCCTTAGGTGCTTGCACAGATGGCAGCCAATTCCTTGAGCCTGACGGTAGCTTCCCGAACCATATTCCGAACCCGGAGGATAAAGATGCTATGGCAGCTATTCAAAAGGCTGTTGTTGATAACAAGGCTGATTTTGGTATTATTTTTGACACTGATGTTGACCGTGCAGGTGCTGTTGACAGAACAGGTCGTGAAATTAACCGTAACAGAATTATTGCTTTGATTGCTGCTATTGCTATTGAAGAACACGCAGGAGCTACAATTGTTACAGACTCAATTACTTCAAGTGGTTTAAAGAAATTTATTGAGGAAGATCTTGGTGGTGTTCACCATAGATTTAAGAGGGGATATAAAAACGTTATTAACGAAGCTATTCGTCTTAATAACGAAGGTATTTATACTCCTGTTGCTATTGAAACTTCCGGTCACGGAGCGCTTAAAGAGAATTACTTCCTTGATGACGGTGCATATCTTATTGCTAAACTTCTTATTAAAATGGCTCAGCTCAAAAAAGAGGGCAAAACAATAGATGGTCTGATAGAGAAGCTGGAAGAACCTGCTGAGGCTAAGGAATTCCGTATGAATATTTCTTGTGAGGACTTTAAGACTTACGGTACAGAGGTTATTGAAAAGCTTGGTGAGTACGCAAAGTCCCAAAAGGGTTGGACTGTTGAGCCTAAGAATTATGAGGGTATACGCGTTATGTGTGATGAAAGCACAGGTAATGGTTGGTTCCTTCTTCGTTTGTCATTGCATGATCCTTTGATGCCGCTTAACATTGAATCTAATTCTGTTGGCGGAGTTGATACGATTGCTGCAGCTTTGAAAGTATTTCTTAAAGATTTTGCAGAGCTTGATTCTTCTTCGCTTTAATAATTTAAAAAAATTGAGCTGCCTTGAGCAGCTCTTTTTTTGTTGAAAAGACAATGTAAAAGGGTTTACGAAACTTGTCTGATGTGATAAACTATGGACGAACAAGATTTTTATTTTCGTTGGAGGTAACATATATATGAGTCCGGAAAGAGCAGCTTTTTCCACACTTTCGTTCCCTGTTGGTCCGCTTGGTATTATAGCAATGGACAGTTGCAGAGACTTAGGCGCGCATGTTGATAAATGGCTTGTTTCAGAGCGTCAAAAAACAATGCCTGGAGCAGAGACAGATACATATCTGTTAAAGTCAAGATGTCCGCGTTTTAGTAACGGAGAAGCTAAAGCAATAATTGATGAATCCGTAAGAGGTAAAGATATCTACATTTTGGTAGATATTGGTAATTACAGTTGCAAATACAACTTCATGGGAATGGAAAACCACATGTCTCCTGACGAACATTATGCAGATTTAAAGAGAGTAATCTCTGCAATTGGCGGTAAGGCTAAAAGAATTAATGTAATTATGCCGTTCCTTTATGGTGGCAGACAGCACAAACGTTCCGTAAGAGAGTCTTTGGATTGCGCTTGCGCACTTCAAGAGCTCGCATCTTTGGGTGTTGCAAATATTATTACTTTTGATGCACATGATGCAAGAGTTTCAAATGCTATACCTGAGGTTGGTTTTGAGGATGTACATGCTTATTATCAATTCATAAAGGCTTTAATTCATGAGATTCCTGACCTTAAGATTGATAAAGATAATATGATGATGGTAAGCCCTGACGAGGGAGGCATTCATAGAAATCTTTATTATTCTACTTTGTTTGGCATTAATCTTGGTATCTTTATTAAGAGAAGAGATTATACAACAATTGTAAATGGCAGAAATCCGATTGTTGCACATGAGTTTATCGGTGATGATGTTGAAGGCAAGGATATTCTTGTTCTTGATGATATGATATCTTCAGGTGATTCAATGCTTGATATTGCAATGGAGTTAAAACGTCGCAAAGCTCGCAGAATTTTTGCCGCTACAACGTATGCTTTGTTTACAGATGGTATACAAGAATTCCAGAAATGCTATGAGCAGGGAATAATTGATAAAATATTTGCTACAAATCTTACATACAGACGTCCTGAGCTTAAAGATGCTCCTTGGTTTGTAGAGGTTGATATGTCTAAGTATATTGCGAAACTCATTGATGCACTTAACTACGACGAATCCTTGGGAGGCATTGTAAATCCTGCTCAGAGAATCATGAATCTCATGCAGAGAAGAAATAACGGAGAACAAATTTAATAAAAAATATCAGAGATAATTAAAAGCACCCTTGAATGGGTGCTTTTTGATTTAAACTAAAATGTGATATTAATCAGCCTAAATTCTCATTAATAAACATTAACATCTCTGAGGGAAATGCAATACATGAAGAAACCGCCTAAAAAGGCAAGCAATGGCATTGCCCAATTATAAACTGAAATAGAAAGAATATTGTTACCGGCAATAATAAGAATCAAGCTTGCTATTAAAAATATACCCATAAAAGAAAGCAAAATAATCCTTGTAACCTTGTTGGAATAAACAAAGCCGCAGAGCTTGCAAATATGGTAAGCTAATCTTAAAAAAGCAAAGACCAGCAAGCCGCCGAAAACAAAAGCAAATATATACGACACAAGAATGCTTGCCTCAAGAAAAGAAAAAGAATCAAGGGATAATGTGTCAATATGAAACATGTATAAAACAGACTGTGTAAGACTAATGCCGGATTTTCGTGCAAAAATTGCTGTGCCAATGAGATTTATAACAATAAGAAGATACATAATCAAACCGCCAAAAACGACACCTTCTGAAACAGTAGTGGTCAGCTTTTGCCAAAAAGAAGGTTCTTCTGCGGAATTTATTACAGGTACGGTGACTTCTTCATACGGAACAGATAGCTCCGGTGTCTCTATGACAGATTCGTCCGCGGCTCCGGTTGACGGCTCGTTAACAGGAGCTGAGTTTATTTCGTTCATTATGTTTTTATAGAATTTATTATTATCCATTTTTAATCCTCAAAGCCGTTTAGCTTAAATATTTGTCAGTTTAATTATTTACTTTGATGCCGCTTTTGTTTATACTATACAAGAACAAAAGAGAACTGCTGTTTATTAGTATAGCATCTTTTTTCGGTGAAAGGAATGGTTTTTTAAAAAACCATAATAAAATATTTTAACATTACGCTTTGGGCAGAAATTAAAGGAGGCGTTTCCCGTGGCATTGCCTGAGTTGCTTAATAAAGCAAAAACTTTCGGACAGGAGAAACTTTTTAATTTTTATGAAGAATTAACAGATGAACAAAAGAAAATTCTTTTGACGGATGTGCAAAATATAGATTTTAACTTAATGCAGGATTTATTTAAAAAATTAACAAACACGAAGGAAGAGACTGCAGAAACAGAGATTGCCCCGATTCCGTGTACAGATGCTACTTCAATGTGTGAAGAAGAAAGAAAAAGACTGTATGACAAAGGCCTGCAGGTTCTGGGAGAGGGCAAAATGGCAGCTCTTACAATGGCGGGAGGTCAAGGAACACGACTTGGGCATACAGGACCGAAGGGTACTTACGATATTGGACTGCCTTCTCACAAATCTTTATTTGAGATACAATGCTGTGGTTTAAAAAAAGTTTCCGCTCAGGCCGGCTGTAAGGTGCAGTGGTATATAATGACCAGCCACATTAACCATAAAGATACGGTTGAATTTTTTGAGAAGAATAATTACTTTGATTACGGCAAAGAAAACATCACATTTTTCCCTCAGACGATGATTCCGGCAATGGATAGAGAAGGGAATATTCTGCTGGAGAATAAATATACGGTATTAAAGAGCCCCAATGGCAACGGAGGTTTATTTGCTTCTCTTAAGAATGCAGGACTTTTTGAGAAGATGAGAGACAAAGGTATCTCAAGGATTTTTATTTGCGGCATTGATAATTGTCTTGTGAAAATGGCGGACCCGATGTTTTTGGGTTTCTTAGAGGATTCCGGACATAAAGCTGTAGCCAAGTCATTTATAAAACGCACTGCAGACGAAAAGGCAGGTGTCTTCTGCAGACGCGGAGGCAAACCAACAGTTATAGAGTATACGGAAATTCCGTTGGAGCTTGCGGAGCTCAAGGACGATGCCGGCGTGTGGGTTTATGGGGATACAAACGTTTTAAACTATATTTTTGATATTGATGTAGCTGAGTCTTTGGCAGAAGTTGGCATGTCATATCATATTGCAGTAAAAAAATTGAACTGTGCGGATTTTGCGACCGGAGAAACGGTGGTAATTCCGAATGGATATAAATTTGAATTGTTTCTGTTTGACGCTTTTTCACAGCTTGACAGCCTGGGAGTTTTCAGAATTGAGAGAAAAGAAGAGTTTGCTCCGGTGAAAAATCCTACAGGTGTGGACAGCGCAGAAAGCGCGAGAGAAATGTATATGGCTATACATAAGGAGGAAAATTAAAATGAGTGACAAAATTAAAATGACTACGCCGCTTGTTGAGATGGACGGCGACGAGATGACAAGAATCGTGTGGAAGAAAATTAAAGATATTCTTATCACACCTTTTGTAGATTTAAAGACAGAATACTATGATTTAGGACTTGAAAACAGAGATGCAACAGAAGACAAGGTTACTGTTGACTCTGCAAATGCCACCAAAAAATACGGTGTTGCTGTAAAATGTGCTACAATTACACCAAATGCAGCTCGCGTTGAGGAGTTTGGTCTTAAGAAAATGTGGAAAAGCCCGAATGGCACAATCCGCTCCATACTTGACGGTACGGTTTTCCGCGCTCCTATATTGGCAGACGGAATATCTCCGCTCGTCCCTTCTTGGGAGGCGCCTATTGTTATTGCACGTCACGCTTACGGAGATATTTATTCTGCAGTTGACACAGTTATTCCTCAAGGAAGCAAGGCTGAGCTTGTTATAACATTGCCTGATGGCACACAAACAACTACTCTTATTAAGGATTTTTCTGCATCAGGCGGTATTGCAATGGGTATGCACAATCTTGATTCGTCTATAGAGAGCTTTGCTCGTACATGCTTTGAGTACGCGCTTTCTGAGAAATTAGATTTGTGGTTTTCTTCAAAAGATACAATATCTAAGAAGTATGACCATAGGTTTAAGGATATTTTTGCAGAAATGTATGAGAATGAGTATAAAGAAAAATTTGAAGCTGCAGGAATAACATATTTCTATACTCTTGTGGATGATGCAATTGCTCGAGTTATGAAATCCAAGGGTGGTTTTATATGGGCTTGCAAGAATTATGACGGAGATGTTTTCTCAGATATGTTGGCAACTGCTTTTGGCAGTCTTGCAATGATGACTTCTGTTCTTGTTTCTCCTCACGGATATTACGAATATGAAGCGGCACACGGTACAATTCCGCGCCATTACCATAAATACCTTAAGGGAGAAAAAACATCTACAAATCCTATTGCTACAATTTTTGCATGGACAGGTGCTCTTGCTAAAAGAGGAGAAATGGACGGTCTTAACGACCTTGTTGATTTTGCTCGTCGAACAGAAAAGGCTGTTCTTGACACAGTTGCTGAGGGCAAAATGACAGGAGACCTTGCTTTGATTACTTCGAAAACAGATGTGCAAGTAATGGATCTTGATGGATTCTTGAATGCAGTTGCAGAAAAGCTGTAAGAAATTTTAATAAAAAGCATTAAAAAACTCTGAGACTCAATAAAAATTGAATCTCAGAGTTTTTTCTGTGGAAATTAAATCGGCTCAATCATGCCGTAATCTTCTTCGTTTCGTCTGTAGACGGTAGAAAATTTTCCCGATTCTTCATTAAGGAAGGTATAGAAGCTATGACCTAAGTTATTCATATTTAAGATGGCGTCTTGTACCGACATAGGTTTCATTTCATAAGACTTAATTCTTACGATTGGATATACATCAGGTTCTTCCTCTGCCTCGATTACAGGGGCGAATTCTATGGTTTGATGTTTTTTGTTTTGAATCTTTGTTTTGGACTTAGCCATTCTGCGCTCCATTGCATCCATGCCTTTATCTAAAGCAGCAATAGGGCTTGTGTCATCGTATGTTTCTGTCCTCAACACAAATCCGTAATAAGGAAGAGTAAGCTCGACTTTATAACTGAGTTTCTTATCAGCAATTTTAATTGTAAGAGTTGTATCACTCTCTGCTTCGTTTGCAAAATATCTTGCAAAACGCTTTAAAGCTTTGCTCTCCATAATGTTTAACGCATTACCGTCAATAGTAGAATTCTTTGTGTTAAAATGAACTAACATAGTAAAACCTCCTCTTGTGTTATAATGTGAATATATTGTTATATACCACGCAGTTCGCGTAAAATGCTCTTTATAAAGTTTATCCTTCTTCTTGATTTCATATTACCATAAAAGTTTTGCATGTGCAATTATTTTTTGCATAAAAAAACTACGGAATTCATATTGAAATGAATCCCGTAGCTGTAATTAACGTATTAAGCTATCAGTTTGTAACAATGTTCTCTGTTTCTTTGTCGAACACGTGAACCTTGTTGGGGTTGATTGCAAAACGCATTGTATCACCAACGTAGATATTGTTACGAGGTTTAACTCTGGCAATGAAGTTTGTATTCTCAAGCATCATATAAATGAGAGACTCAGAACCAAGAAGCTCAACAACTTCGATTTTTGATTCGAATTGTGAATCTTGATATGCTTCTAAGTACATCTGCTCGTCATGAACTGCCTCAGGACGTACACCCATAACAACAGTCTTGTCTACATAGCCGCCGGCAAGGATCTTTTCAGCTTTTTGCTCGGGGAGTTTAATTGTAAATCTGCCCATTCTAAGGAAGAGGTCAGCACCTTGTTTCTCAACTTTAACGTCAACGAAGTTCATTTGAGGGCTGCCGATAAAGCCTGCAACGAACATATTAACGGGCTTCTCGTAAAGAACTTGAGGACTGTCAACTTGCTGTATGTAACCATCCTTCATAACAACGATTCTTGAACCCATTGTCATAGCCTCTGTCTGGTCATGTGTAACGTAGATAACAGTTGTCTGCAATCTCTGGTGGAGCTTGATAATCTCTGTACGCATCTGAGCACGGAGCTTAGCGTCCAAGTTTGAAAGAGGTTCGTCCATAAGGAATACCTTAGGTTCACGAACGATAGCACGACCAAGCGCAACTCTCTGACGCTGACCACCGGACAAAGCCTTGATTGAACGGTCGAGCAAATGCTCGATTTCGAGGATTCTTGCAGCCTCTGCAACTCTTTTTTTGATTTCTCCCTTAGGAGTCTTTCTGAGTTTAAGACCGAAAGCCATGTTCTCGAAAACTGTCATGTGAGGATAAAGAGCGTAGTTCTGGAAAACCATCGCGATATCTCTATCCTTAGGAGCTATATCGTTTACCAATTTGCCGTCGATAAGAAGTTCGCCTGATGTGATTTCTTCAAGACCGGCGATCATTCTCAATGTTGTTGATTTACCGCATCCTGAAGGTCCTACCAAAACGATAAACTCTTTATCTGCAATGTTAAGATTAAAGTCGTTTACAGCAGTAACGCCGCCGGGATACTTTTTGTAGATGTTCTTAAGTACAACACTTGCCATTTATATGTTTCCTCCTGTATTTATTAAATAATCTATTATATCAACTCAGATTTATAGACACTGCATATATCATACCACTAACTTGTAAATAATGTAATATTAAATTTCAACAATTTTTTAAACTTGTTATTAGGCACTTTGCCCAAACATAATTATTTACACAAATCAAATCTGTCCGTAACAGGATTTTTCTTCGAATAGTCAAATACATAATGTGTGTTTCCTACGAAACGTACTGTGCTTTCACGGTCGCTTCTCTTGCCCAGTGCCGTCAAGATTTCAGTTGCGCTTTCTTTATAGTGTCGTTCGGATTTCCATACGGAATGTAGGCTCTGCGGTGGCAAGTCTGAGCTGTCAGAGGCAAAATAGTCAAACAGTAATAGCTCTTTGATTTTCTGTATTTCATCCGCACAATAGAAATCGGCTAAGAAATCAATCAGCACATCATACATTTTTCTTGAAGAAATCCCTCTGAAAAGCAATTGATGAGAGCTGTAGTATTCCGACAAAGCAGTGTAAAAAGCAAAAGGTGAAGAAAACGCATTGCTTGCGGCAATATAACAAAGGGAGCTGTGAAAACGCCCGGAATTATAATATCTCTCAAAGACATCTTCAAAGGCAATAAGCATATTAAGCTCGTCCGGGGACAGATAAGAGTTTTTTAACACCTGATAAGGTGGATTTTCAGAAAAAACATATCCGAAAGAAGAGCGCATCCTGTTAAGAGGCGCCCCGCGTAAAAGCTTCAAAAAACCTACTTGCAGCTGGTGAATGTAGTGATTGTTGTCTGTGCAGTAGGAGTAAACCTCGTTAAATGTTTCCGTAAAAGCGTCATATCCTTCATAAGGAAGCCCCACGATAAGATCGGCATGAATATTGATGTTTTCGAGAGATATAAGCTTTTTAATGTTTTCTAAAACTTTATTTGTGTCAATTGTGCGACAACTGGCATCTAATGCTTTTTTGTTGGTGCTTTGAATGCCAATCTCAAATTGAATTCTGCCGCGGGGAGCGGTTTTTAACAACTGAAGGGTGTCTTCGTCAAATAAGTCGGCGGCAACCTCAAAGTGAAAACACGTATTCCGTCCGTTTTCGATTATATATTTTAATATTTCATAGCTTCTTTTTTTATTGCAATTGAAAGTTCTGTCTACGAATTTCACAAGCGGGATATTACAATCGATAAAAAATTGTAAATCCTCGTAAACACGGCTTAATGATAAGAAACGCACTCCGTGTTCGGCAGAGGAAAGACAGTATGCGCAGCTGAAAGGACAGCCTCTTGAGGACTCGTAGTAAATTATTCTGTTTTTGAATAAGGCAATATTTTCTTCATTATATACAAACGGTAGCTCGTCTAAAGATACGGCGGTTGTTGCACGGATGGTTTTTCCTTCTGAGAAAATACGGAATTCTTCCGGCAAAGATACGGCTTTTTGCGTGCATAAATGAGCAAACAAAGAAAAGAAAGCCTTCTCGCCTTCACCTGCAATTACATAATCATATAAGTTTTCTGCAAAAAAAGAATTATCGACGCCGAAAGAGACTTCGGGGCCGCCAAGTACGATTGTACAATCAGGTAAACATGCTTTAATGTCCTTGCAAAGAGCTGATATGAAATTTACATTCCACAGATAGACTGAAAAGCACACAGCATCAGGCTTTTTGCTTGTAATATGGTACAAAACCGACGAATAGTTGTCATTTATTGTAAATTCACAAACAGACACATCACCGAAACTTTCTCCTACCTTGCGGCAATAAAAGTTATAAGCTGCCTTTATAGAGTGAACGGCTAATGATGAATGAATATATTTTGAATTAAGGGCACAAAGCAATATGTTTTTCACGACAATCGACATCCTTGTTGTTTTTCATGACTATTTTACACATAAAATAGCAAAGATACAAGTGAAATTACATAAAAAATACTGTATTTTAAGCAAAAACAGGTATTGACAAACACGATGACTGTAAGTAATATAAAAGAATAGGCATAAATTAATATTATACGAGGAGAATTGAAATGAACTGTTGTAAGAAGACCATTTCTTTGATACTTGTTATTATAATAAGTATCTCTGTTTTATCACCCACGAGTTTGTTATTGGCAGAAGAGATCAAGGACGAATCGCTTGTCCTTGACGGAGCGAAGCTTTCTGTTTCTAATGACATAACTATTAGTTTTATTCTCAAAAAGGCACCTTTTGTAAGTGCCGGATACACATCCCCTTATCTTAAAGTAAAAACAGGAGAAAAATCTGTTAACATACAAGGAGAAGAAACTGCTATAGAAGGGATTGAGTGTTATGTTTTCTCCTTTAAAAATATTGCTCCGCACATGATGAATGACAAAATTTATACAACGGTGATGGCAACGAAGGGGGAAGACATATATTACGGTGAGACTAAAGAATACAGTGTGGCATCATATATGTATTCTCAATTAGGTAATACAAATGATGAATATCTTAAAACGCTGCTTGTGGATATGCTTAATTACGGAGCGGCAGCACAAGTTTATCAAAATCATAACAAGGAGAATCTTGTAAATTCTCGGTTGACTGCAGAACAAATTAATTACGGAACAAAAGAGCTTAGAGCATTAACCACTGTAAAGAACGTGACTGCTGTTGGGACAAATGATGCGGCGAAATGGAAGGGAATGGGTTTGCACATTGCAAACAAAGTCAATATTGTGGGCTACTTTAGCATAGAATCAATAAACGGTGTGTATGTAAATATTACAGATGCCAAGGGTA
>JAFZEI010000013.1 GCA_017560765.1 Clostridia bacterium
CCTTTTGCTATACCGCCCATTTTGCAAACTGTGCCGTCTATTTCGAATTCAACTGCTACTTCTTTTAAAACTGTATCAGTTGTCATTATTGCTTCTGCTGCGTTTTTACCGGCTTCGAGTGTATCATCAAGTTGTGCGTAAAGGTCGCCCATACAATTTTCGATGGGTGCTATGTCAAGCGGCATTCCGATTACACCGGTAGACGATACTATTACATCTGTCGGAAGTATGCCGCACGCCTTTGCTGTGAGTTCGCACATTTTTGTTGCTTTCTCTACGCCGTCAGCGTTACAAGTGTTGGCGTTACCGCTATTGCAAATAACAGCTTGCGCTTTACCGTTGGCAAGATTTACCTGATCTACCAAAATCGGCGCGCCTTTTACAAGATTTGTTGTATAAACTGCGGCTGCTGTACCTACTTTTTCGCTTAAAATTAATGCGATATCACGTTTTGTTTTATTTTTTCTTATACCGCAATGCAAACCGCTTGCTTTGAAGCCTTTAGCGGCGCAAACGCCTCCGTCTATATATTTCATAATTCAAGTCCTTTCTTCTCGTCTGCTCCCATTTTAATATTAAGGCACTGCAATGCTGCTCCCGATGCGCCTTTACCTAAGTTGTCGTATTGAGCAATAAGCAGTATTCTGTCCTCATTACCTAAAACGCTTACTTTCATGCTGTCTTTATGTGACATTCCGGCGCCCGATATAAATGTGCCTGCGTTATTGTCAGTTATATCCTCGCTGTAAGATACTATTTCGCTTGTATACAGATTTTTATATACTGTTTTTATATCTTCGACTGTCTTGCCTTCTTTAAGCTGCTCTTTAAAAAGTGGCACTGTCATTACCATGCCGCTGTAAAAATCTGAAACAATCGGACTGAATACGGGTGCTATGCCTGTTAATGCTTTCATTTCTTTTAAATGCTTATGATTTTGTGTAAGACCGTATTGTCTCGGCGCATCTAAAAGCTCGCTTCTTTCTTCTCCTTCGTATTCAGCAATCATTTTTTTACCGCCGCCGCTGTAGCCTGTAATACTGTGGCAAGTGAGCAGTGCATTTTCGTCGAGTATTCCGTTTTTCACAAGTGGATACACAAGTGCTACATAACCGCTTGCATGACAGCCGGGCACTGCAATTCTTTTGCTTTGTTTTATTGCATCTCGGTGCTCTTCGTCTATCTCCGGAAAACCGTACGCCCAACCGGGAGTAGTTCTGTGCGCCGTTGAAGTGTCAATAATTACCGTATTTGGATTATCGCACATTTCTTCTGCTTCTATTGCTGCCGCATCCGGTAAACAGAGGAATGAAATATCACTGGAGTTTATTGCTTCTTTTCTCTTTGCCGGATTTTTCCTGTCTTCTTCTTTTAATATTATAAGCTCTATATCATCGCGGCTTGCAAGCCTGTCATAAATGCGAAGTCCTGTTGTGCCTTCCCTGCCGTCTATAAATATTTTAGTCATTTTTTAAGCTCTCCAATGCAAGTTTTATCTGTTTTTCTACTGATTCTACCGATGTGCCGCCTTCGGAAATCCTCTTGCTGACACATGTTTCAAGACTTATCTCGTTATACAGGTCGTCTTCGAATAACTCACTGTACTTCTTGTATTCTTCTATGGTCATCGTATCTAATACTTTATTATTTTCTATGCAATATGCTACTATTTGTCCCACTGTTTTATATGCGGATCTAAATGGCAAGCCTTTTTTTACCATATAATCTGCAAGGTCCGTTGCATTTATGAAACCTTTTTGGGCTGCCTTGTACATATTGTCTTTTAATGTTGTAAAGGTACGTACCATGGGCGCGAATACTTCCAAGCATTTTTGTACTGTCTCCACACTGTCAAAAATTGCTTCTTTGTCTTCTTGCATATCTTTGTTATATGCAAGGGGTAAGCCTTTGAGCATAGTAAGAAGTGTTATCAAATCGCCGTACACTCTGCCTGTTTTTCCTCTGACAAGCTCTGCCATGTCGGAATTTTTCTTTTGCGGCATAATGCTGGAACCTGTTGTGAAGGAGTCGTCGAGCTCTATAAATTTAAATTCCCATGATGACCAGAGTATTATCTCTTCTGAAAATCTTGACAAGTGCATCATAATAAGTGAGAACGCACTTGCAAGCTCTACGCAGAAATCTCTGTCGGAAACTCCGTCTATGCTGTTTGCCGTAATGCCGTCAAAGCCTAATATTTGTGCCGTGAAGTTTCTGTCTGTGTTATATGTGGTACCTGCCAATGCGCAACTTCCCAGTGGCGATAAATTCATTCTTTTGAGTGCATCTTTTAATCTGCTGATGTCTCTTAAAAGCATCATTGCATATGCCATGAGATGATGTCCGAAAGTAATTGGCTGTGCTCTTTGAAGATGTGTATAACCTGGCAATATGGCATCTTTGTTTTTTTGTGCCTGTTCAATTATTGCCTCAACGGTATCTTTGAGCATTTCGATTACTTTGTTTGTTTCATCTCTTAAATACATACGTATATCAAGTGCCACTTGGTCATTGCGGCTTCTTGCTGTATGAAGTCTCTTACCTGTATCGCCAATACGCTTTGTAAGCTCTGCTTCTACGAACATATGTATGTCTTCGCATGTCATGTCTATATTTAATGCGCCTTTTTCAATATCCTCAAGAATGCCCTGAAGGGCGCCAATAATAGTATTGGCGTCCTCCAAAGATATTATTTCTTTTGCTCCTAACATTGCTGCGTGTGCCATCGAACCTTTTATGTCCTGACGGAACATCTTTGAGTCAAATGATATTGAGGAATTAAAATCGTCTGCCGTTTGGTCAAGTGCTTTTGAAAAACGGCCTTCCCACATTTTTCCCATTTATGAAACTCCTTTATTGTTTGCTTTTATTATTTACCCTGTCTTTTCTGATCCATCATTGCTTTTACTTTGATTGGGAGACCAAAGAGGTTGATGAAGCCTTGTGCATCAAATTGATCATATACATGGTCTTCGTCAAATGTTGCAATTTCTTCGCTGTAGAGTGTATACGGTGATGTAACGCCTGCATTTATCATATTGCCTTTATAGAGCTTAAGTGTTACGCTACCTGTTACTGTTTCTTGTGTTTTATCTACAAATGCAGAAAGTGCTTCGCGAAGTGGTGTAAACCATTGTCCGAAATATACAAGCTCTGCAAATCTTGCTGCTATAAGCTCTTTATAGTGCATTGTATCTCTGTCTAAGCAGATTGTTTCCAATACTTGATGTGCTCTGTAGAGGATTGTTCCGCCAGGTGTTTCGTAAACGCCGCGTGATTTCATACCTACAAGTCTGTTTTCTACCAAATCTGCAAGTCCTACGCCGTTTTCACCGCCCAATTTGTTGAGTGTTTCAACGATTTCTACTGCACCCATTTTCTTGCCGTCAATTGCAACGGGAACGCCTTTTTCAAAGTCAATCTTTACGTAAGTCGGTTTGTCAGGTGCTTGCTCAGGTGATACGCCCAATTCAAGGAATCCTTCTTTGTTGTAAAGTGGCTCGTTAGCGGGATCTTCTAAATCGAGGCCTTCGTGTGAAAGATGCCAGAGGTTCTTATCTTTAGAGTAATTTGTCTCTCTGTTTATCTTAAGAGGAATGTTGTGTGCCTCTGCATATTCTATTTCTTCGTCTCTTGACTTAATATCCCATTCTCTCCAAGGTGCTATGATATGCATCTCAGGTGCCAAAGCTTTAATTGTGAGCTCAAATCTTACTTGGTCATTTCCTTTACCTGTGCAACCGTGGCAAATAGCGTCTGCGCCTTCTGCTTTTGCTATTTCTACTATTCTCTTTGCTATTACAGGTCTTGCAAATGATGTACCGAGAAGATAGTCGCCTTCGTATTTAGCGCCTGCTTTTACTGTGGGGAAAATATAATCTTCTACGAATTCTTTTCTTAAATCTTCTATATAGAGCTTTGATGCTCCTGTTTTTATTGCTTTTTCTTCGAGTCCGTCAAGCTCTGTTCCTTGTCCTACATCTCCTGATACTGCTACTACTTCGCAGTTGTTGTAGTTTTCTTTTAACCACGGAATGATAATTGATGTGTCCAATCCGCCTGAATATGCGAGTACTACTTTCTTAATGTCTTTTTTATTCATTTTAAATAACCTCCTTGGTTTTTATCGCTTGGTTTTGCATTTTGCATTTTATGTTTTGCTTTCGTGTTTTATTCACTCAGCTGTATATTTATACAACTTTATGCATAAAATGTCAAGTTCTTTTATTAATCTTTTTATTAAGGATACCTTGCTAAAAAAATCACCCGCGTATTCAAGTTTAACTCTAGTACGACGGGTGAAAATTTTCTGATATAAAAATCAATATTTGCGCCGAAAATCAATATTTGCGTTTTCTCGCAGCCTCAGATTTTTTCTTTCTTCTTACACTGGGTTTCTCGTAATGCTCTCTTTTGCGAACCTCTGCGAGTGTACCGGCTTTTGCACAAGATCTCTTCCATCTTTTAAGCGCGCTGTCCAATGATTCGTTTTCTTTAATTCTTACTTCTGACATCCAAATCCCCTCCCTCCAACTGTAGCAGTTGATGGAACACCAAATCTGTCTTTATGTTACTCTTAAAGCAAAACAATTAAATGTTTAAATATCTGTTTTGCTTTGTTTATGTTTGGTAATTCTTCACCGATTTCATCGGTCGTATGATTATACAACTATTTACCTTATCGTGTCAATACAAAAACGAAATAAAATTAGATAAAATAAAAATAAAAAACAGCAACCCGCCCAACCAAGAGCGTTTTGCTGTTTTGCGTATCAATTGTTAAATGTTTACTCTGCAGTAGCAGGAACTACGTGTGCAGGATTCCAGTTTTGAGCGTCTTCTACTGTCTTGAAGAATCCAAAGTAGTCAACATATACAGTTGCTGCACCTTCATCAAGTTGTTCTTGTGTAATGCTCAAGCAGTCAAGTCTGATACCGCCAACAGGTTTTAAATTTGTGAAGTATTCATCACCCTTTGTTGCGAAATCAAAGATGTAATCTTTGTATTCTGTATCCTCTGCAGTAATATCAAATTTGAAATTCTCTGATGCGCTTGCGCCGGCAGGATTCTTTGTGATGAAAGCTTCGAATGTTTCAGACAAAGTTTCGTTCTTAAGTCTGATTTTGAATATAGGATAATCAGAAAGATTGAAAGATTCTCCGTTCTCACCTGTTCCGGGAACCATAAAGAAAGGATCCTCTAAAAGAACATCAATTGCAAGTCCTTCTCCTTCTTCGTAGTAATACTGACAAGCTTCACCTTTAGCTGTCTGACCTGATCCTGTAGCATCTGAAGAAATAAAGTTTTCAACTTTATCTTTATCCCACATATATTTGTCTGCATAGTGGAATCTGAAGAGTACTGCATCAACCTCAGGATCTTCTAAAACAGGCTCCGGTGTCGGTTCGGGAGTAGGCTCAGGTGTCGGTTGCTCTGTAGGAGTAGCTGTAGGAGCAGTTGTAGCTGCCTCTGTAGCAGGTGCTTTTGTAGCGTCTGTATTCTCTGTATCATTACCGCAAGCGGCAAATACAGAAACACTCAAACAAATAACCATTATAAGTATTAGAAATTTTTTCATAATTTCGCATCCTTTCCATTTTGTTTTTATACAAATTGTGTTCTTAGTATATCATCACAACAAATAAATTGCAATTCATATTTGCAACTTTTACTACTTTGCTTTTTTTCGTCCAATTTCATAGCCTTTTGGGACGAAATTCCATCGCACCGCCATGTCTTTTTCCGTCGAACTACCGGCGATAGCTTTTTTCGTCCAATTTCATAGCCTTTTGGGACGAAATTCTGCCGCACCGCCATGTCTTTTTCCGTCGACCTACCGGCGACAGCTTTTTTCGTCCAATTTCATAACTTTTGGGGACGAAATTCCGTCGCACCGCCATGTCTTTTTCCGTCGACCTACCGGCGATAGCTTTTTTCGTCCAAATTCATAGCCTTTTGGGACGAAATTCTGCCGCACGCCGCCATATTCCGTC
>JAFZEI010000014.1 GCA_017560765.1 Clostridia bacterium
AGGAATAAACAACTTCCTGTGGTTGTGGTAAATACACCGGAATCAATTCAGGAAGTGTACGATATGATTAGGTTTTTAGGCAGAGTGCTTAACGGAGAAAAAGCGGCATACAGTTATGCCTTTAATCTTGAAAGTGAAATCTCAAGAGTTTTGCTTGCCAATGCAGGCGGCGAAGTAATGAAGGTGTGTATTGTTACGGAATACATAGAGGCAAATGACACTGTAATTTCCGCAAAAGGAAAAAGTGAATACGCTTTCTATGAGGATGTGGTAAGGGCAGCAGGCGGTAAAAGTGTAGGCATAGATGAAGAACCTTATGCTATTGTTTGCCTTAATGAAGAAACAGAGGCAAAGTTTTACGCTGATGCAACCTTAAATAATATGCCGGCAGTAAAGAGGGGAAGAATTGATACTATAGACAGCGCACTTTTTGATAAAAGAGGACCAAGGTGTACTTTGGCAATATACTCCGTTGCGAAGCTATTGGGTATTTCCATTTAAGGCTTGAGAATCGGGCAGTCTATATTGACAAAACAACAAATAAAGTTGTATTATGAGACGATAAAAACAATGTGTTTTCAATAAAATAAATAAGTGAACAAGTGAGGAAAATCAAAAAATGAAAAAAGCAGACACTATGGCTAAGGTTTATGATCCCGCCGGCGTAGAAAAGAGAATATATCAGAATTGGGAAGAACAAGGATATTTTAAGGGTAAGGCAGATCCTGATAAGAAACCCTTTACGATTGTTATACCGCCGCCGAATATTACGGGACAACTTCACATGGGACATGCACTGGATAATACGCTTCAAGATATATTGATACGATTTAAAAGAATGCAGGGCTTTGCAGCTTTGTGGGTGCCCGGTACAGACCATGCAAGTATAGCAACAGAGGCAAAAATTGTTGATGCTATGGCAAAAGAAGGCCTTACAAAGGACGATATAGGCAGAGAGGAATTCTTAAAGAGAGCTTGGGATTGGAAAGAGCTCTACGGTAACAGAATTATCAATCAGCTTAAATGCTTGGGAAGTTCTTGCGATTGGTCGAGATTAAGATTCACAATGGATGAAGGACTTTCAAAGGCCGTTCTTGAGGTGTTTGAGCGCCTTTATAAAAAAGGTCTTATCTACAGAGGCGAGAGAATAACGAACTGGTGTCCACACTGTAATACATCTATTTCTGATATAGAGGTAGAATATAAAGAAATGGAAGGCAGCTTCTGGTATATAAATTATCCGCTTTCAGACGGCAGCGGCAGCCTTATGATTGCTACTACACGTCCGGAAACAATGTTGGGTGATACGGCTGTTGCAGTAAATCCTGCAGATGAGAATTATAAGCACCTTATAGGAAAGACTCTTATATTGCCATTGGTAAATAAAGAAATACCGATTATTGCAGATGATTATGTAGAACTTGGTTTCGGTACGGGAGCAGTAAAAATAACTCCTGCACATGACCCGAATGACTTTGAGGTAGGTAAACGCCACAACTTAGAAGTAATTAAAGTACTTGACGACAGAGGATTTGTTAACGAAAACGGCGGCAAGTATAAGGGTATGGACCGTTACGAAGCAAGAAAACAGATAATAAAAGACTTAGAAGATTTGGGTCTTCTTGTTAAAATAGAACCACACAAACATAATGTTGGAACGTGTCAGCGTTGCGGTACTGTAGTTGAGCCTATGGTTTCAAAGCAATGGTATGTTAAAATGAAACCATTGGCAGAGCCTGCCATAGAGGCAGTAAGAAAAGGCGACGTTAAGTTTGTACCTGACAGATTTTCCAAAATTTACTATAACTGGATGGAGAATATACAAGACTGGTGTATTTCCAGACAGCTATGGTGGGGACATAGAATTCCTGCATATTATTGCGATAAATGCGCAGAGACTGTTGTATCTAAAACACAGCCGGATGTATGTCCTAAGTGCGGCGCAAAGAGCTTTACACAAGATCCCGATACATTAGATACATGGTTCAGTTCAGCATTGTGGCCATTTTCCACATTGGGCTGGCCGGACAAGACAGAGGATTTACAATATTTTTATCCTACAGACGTACTTGTAACAGGATACGATATTATATTCTTCTGGGTGGCAAGGATGATTTTCTCCGCATGCGAGCAAATGGGAGAAGCACCATTTAAACACGTTCTTATTCACGGACTTGTACGTGACTCACAGGGACGTAAAATGTCAAAATCATTAGGTAACGGTATTGACCCGTTAGAGGTAATTGACGAATACGGTACAGATGCGCTCAGATTTGCACTTACATCAGGTAACGCTCCCGGAAATGACCAGAGATATCTCCCTGAAAAGGTAGAAGCAGCAAGAAACTTTGCAAACAAAATATGGAATGCAACACGTTTCGTATTGCTTAACTTTGATGAAGAACTTGACCTTTCAAAGGTAGACAAGAGTAAATTTACAGCAGCAGATAAATGGATTTTATCATCATGCAACAAGTTAATAAAAGAAGTTACAGAAAATCTTGAGAAATTCGAGTTGGGCGTAGCACTTTCAAAAGTATATGACTTTATGTGGGACTATTTCTGTGACTGGTATATAGAATTTGCAAAGCCTCGTCTCTTTGACGAAACAGAGCCTACAAGAGTTGAAGCACAATACGTATTAAATGACGTACTTGTTAAGTGTTTAAAACTCCTTCATCCGTTTATGCCGTTTATTACAGAGGAGTTATATCAGAGCCTCTATAAAGACGCGGACAGCATAATGATTTCACAATGGCCCGAATATGACGAAGCATGTAACTTTGAAGACGACGAGAAAGATATGGAGACAGTTATCAGCGCTATCAGAGCAATCAGAAATATTCGCTTGGAAATGAATGTTCCCGTATCAAAGAAAGCCAACATTATTTTTGCTGCAAAAGACAGAGCCGCAGAGGTAATAAAAAAGTCAGAGGCATTGTTTGTTAAAATGGCATCAGCCTCAAGCATTACGGTTCAGGCAGATAAAGACGGAATACCCGAGGACGCAGCCGCTGCTGTAGTAGACGGAGCAGAGATTTATATTCCGCTTGATGAACTCATAGATTTCGAAAAAGAAATCGACAGACTTGCAAAAGAAAAAGAAAATCTTCAAAAAGAACTTGACCGTGTAAACGGCAAGCTCAACAACGAGAAGTTTATATCAAAAGCTCCTCAAAAAGTTGTTGATGAAGAAAAAGAAAAGCTTATAAAATATCAACAAATGTTTGATAATGTAACAGATAGACTTGATAATTTAAGAAAGAGGTTTGGTGTCTGATGCTTAAGGTAAGAGAAATCGTAGATATCTTAGACGCACAGGTTCTCGTAGGAGAAGAAAATCTGGAACTTGAAATTTATTCCGGTTGCGGAGCAGATCTTATGAGTGACGTTATGGCATTTGTGAAAGAAAGCGTAATACTTTGTACAGGTCTTGTAAATCCGCAAGTAGTTCGTACTTGCGAAATGATGGATATTAAAGTAATATGCTTTGTTCGCGGTAAAGTTCCGGGTGAGAATATAGTTGAACTTGCAAGGGAAATGGGAATAACAGTTCTCACAACGAAGCATCCGTTATTTATAACATGCGGTAAGCTTTATGATGCCGGTCTTGTGGGAAAGGGTGTCTGGGATTGAGCAATCAAGCAATAACATTACATTATGATATTGATGCAGTAGATTTTTCTGCGGCAGGAGAGGCATCCAGCGGAGTTAAGAGAACTCTTAACCAACTGGGCGTTAATCCTGCTGTAGTTAAGCGTATTGCAATAGCAATGTACGAAGCAGAAATCAATGCCATAATACATGCAGGCGGCGGAGCAGCTGACGTTGAGATTACACCTGAGAGAGTGGAGGTAAAAATTTCCGACAACGGGCCGGGTATTCCCGATTTGGAAAAGGCTATGACAGCCGGTTGGTCCACTGCATCAGAAACAGTAAGGGAGTTGGGATTTGGTGCCGGAATGGGTCTGCCGAATATGAAAAGGTACACAGACGACATGAAGGTAGAAAGCAAAGTCGGAGAGGGAACCGTCGTTACATTAATTGTTAACATTAACAGTTAATATATAATTTTTAATAATTTTTAATTACAAGAGGTGCTATGTATGTCAAAGGGCTACAGCCATTCCGTATTATTGGATGAAAAACTTTGCAAAGGGTGCACGAACTGTATTAAAAAGTGCCCAATGGAAGCAATTCGAGTTCAACGTGGTAAAGCAAAAATCTTGAACGATAGATGCATAGACTGCGGTGAGTGTATAAGGACGTGCCCTTATAAGGCAAAGGTTGCCCATACGGATTCGTGGGACTTATTGGCAGAATACAAATACACAATAGCACTTCCTGCGCCTTCGCTTTATATGCAATATGATATGAATACATATTCACGTAAACATATTATTGCAGCACTTAAAGCTTTGGGGTTTGATTATGTGTATGAGGTTGCAAGAGGAGCAGAAATTGCAACCATACAAAGTAATAAATATTTGCATGAGCACAAAGATGAGCTGCCTCTTATTTCTACAGCTTGTCCTGCCGTCGTGCGAATGATTCAGTTGAGATATCCGAATTTGATTCCTCATTTGCTACCAATCAAGTCGCCGATGGAAATTGCGGCGCAGAATGCAAGACGAGAATTTTGTAAGATAAATTCCGTTGACCCGGAGGAGGTCGGAGTATTCTTTATTTCTCCGTGTGCCGCTAAAATGACAAGTGTAAGAGCACCGTTAGAGGTAGAAAAATCAAGCGTAAGCGGTGTTATTCCCATAAAAATGGTTTACTTTAAGATTTTAAAGCTTCTTTCCAAGATGAAAGAGCAGGAAGTAGATGAAATAATGCTTCAAGCCGGCAAATTTGGTGTGAGATGGGCATCTACCGGAGGCGAAGCGCTTTCTATAGACTCTAAGCGTGTACTCTATGTAGACGGCATACAGAATGTAGTTAAAATCTTAGACGATTTAGAAGATGGCAGAATAAAAGACATAGAATTTATAGAAGCTTCTGCTTGTACGGGAGGTTGTACAGGCGGTCCTCTCACTGTGGAAAATATGTACGTAGCCAAAAACAGGAGCCGCCAACAGTTGGAGGACGAGCCTATTGCGTACAAGGAAATAGAAGATGATGAGCTTCAAAATACATCGTGGGAAAAACAAATAGAACATTGCGAAATAAGCAAGCTTGATACAGACATGTTTAAGGCAATGGAAAAGTTAAATAAAATGAATGAAATATATCAGCAATTACCGGCTTTGGATTGCGGAGCGTGCGGTTCTCCCAGCTGTAGAGCATTAGCGGAGGATGTTGTGCGAGGCAAAGCCAAAACAACAGATTGCATATTTATTTTAAGGCGCAAAATTCGTAAATTGGCTAATGAAATGATGATGGTAAACAGCGGTCTTGATGATATGGCCATGGGGGATTCAGGCAATTCTTTGGAGGCAGACAATGAAAATTAATGATATTTTAGAAGAATGTAAACTTAAATTGATTACGGGTAACGGTGACAGAGAAATAAAGGGATTTTATGCTTGTGATCTTTTAAGTTGGGCGATATCCCATGCGAATGAGGGAGATTTGTGGATAACGGTAATGAATAATATTAATATCCTTGCAGTTGCATCTCTTGTGGATGTAGCGTGCATCGTAATACCGGAGGACATAGAAATACCCTCGGTTTTAATAGAAAAAGCAGAGGAAAGGGAAGTGACGTTGCTTTCAACACCTATGCAAGCAGCGGAGCTTATTATAAAAGCTCATGAGTTATCAAAAAATCTCAGTTGATTTACATATTCATTCTGTACTTTCACCGTGCGGCGACGTAATGATGACGCCGGGAAATTTGGTAGGAATGGCAAAAATTAACGGTCTGGAGGCAATCGCGCTTACGGACCATAATGCCATGCAAAATATTTCGGCTGCAATGAAAATAGGAGAAGCTTACGATATTGTAGTTATACCCGGTATGGAGCTGGAAACAGCAGAAGAAATTCATGTAGTGTGCCTTTTTCCCGATACGGAAAGTTTGAGCGCTTTTCAGGATGTTGTGGTGGAGTCTTACGGCCCGAAAATTCCTGCAAACAGACCTGAAATTTTCGGCAAACAATTAATTTATAACGAAGAAGATGAAGAGTGCGGTGAGTTGGAAAGGATGCTTTTAATACCGTCAGGCATCACCATAGATGATGTTTTCGGAATAGTAGAAGGCTTGGGCGGCATCGCATTTCCGGCGCACGTAGACAGAGATTCATACAGCGTGTTGACAACGCTGGGCGCATTGCCGTATGGATATAAGAACGGTTTTGTCGAAATATCTTGTGAGTGCAGCAGAGAAGAAATTGTAAAAACGTATCCTGAATTGGAAAAATACAAGCTATTACCATCGTCAGATGCTCACTATATTGATAAAATACAAGAAGCAGGCGGAGCAGAGCTGCTTGTGGAAGAATTGAGTGCTAAAGGTGTCATTGATGCACTTAAAAATAGTAGAATTATATAGAATTTTAAGGTTGATATTTGACAGAATGTATATTATAATTAGTTGATTAAGAAGTATGTATTTAATCAAAAATATACATTAAAATATACAAGATGGAGGTTAAATAATATGGGTAACAATTGTGAATGCTGCAACGACGAGAAGCTCGCCAAGTTGCAGGCTATTATCGCCGAGAGCAAAGACCAGCAAGGCTCATTGATTCACGTACTTCACGAAGCACAACTTATCTACGGATATTTGCCTATCGAAGTGCAGAAAGTTATAGCAGAAGGTATGAATATACCGCTGGCCGAGGTTTACGGAGTAGTTACTTTCTATGCTCAATTCTCCTTAAAGCCAAAGGGAGAATACAAGATTTCAATCTGTCTCGGTACAGCTTGCTATGTAAAGGGTGCAGATCTTGTTTTGGATAAATTCAAAGAGCAACTTAAGATCGAAGTAGGAGATTGCACAGAGGATGGTAAATTTTCGTTGGATGCATGCCGCTGCATAGGTGCTTGCGGACTTGCACCTGTACTTACGGTTAACAGCGATGTTTACGGACGTTTGGTTCCTGAGGATGTTCCCGGAATCCTTGCAAAGTATTAATAATTCATGCTGCGCGATATTTCTTTACACATTCTTGATTTAGCACAAAATTCCATTACAGCCGGAGCGTCTTGTATTGAGATTAATTTAAGTTGTGACAGAGAAAGTAAATTCCTTACAATGTCAATTAAAGATAACGGTTGCGGTATGACGGCAGAGTTTTTGGCATCTGTAGAGGATCCTTTCACAACGAGCAGAACGACGCGAAAAGTCGGTATGGGTATACCGTTTTTTAAGCTGGCTTGTGATCAAGCCGGAGGAGAGTTCTCTATAAAATCAGTTATCAATGAGGGCACTGAGCTTAGCGGCTCGCTGGAGATAGATAACATAGACAGGCTTCCGCTTGGGGATGTAGGAGATACAACATCATTTCTCATATCATCGGCAGCGGAGACGAGATTTTTGATAAAACTCGCATCTGTCAAGGGCGAATTTGAGTTTGATACTGACAGTGTTAAAGAAGAAATAGGTGACGTACCTATTACGGAGTATGAGATATTGCAATGGATAAAAGATTATGTAAATGAGAATGTTCAAATAATTTTCGGAGGTGTTCTGAATGAAATCATTAGCTGAGTTAAAAGCAATTAAAGAAAAAGCACAAAATGATCTCGCTATGAGAAATGCACACAATGGTACTCGTATCGTTGTTGGTATGGCAACTTGCGGTATAGCTGCAGGAGCAAGACCTGTTATGAATGCATTTATGGACGAGATTCAAAAGAGAAATATAACACATGCTACTGTTGCTATGACAGGATGTATCGGCATGTGCAGACTTGAGCCTATCGTTGAAGTTATTGACAAAGAAGGCAATAAAGTTACTTATGTAAAAATGGATGCAGACAAGGCTGTTCGCGTTGTTACCGAGCACATTGTAAATGGCAATATAGTTACTGAGTACACTATTGGTGCTGTTCAGGAATAATATAGCCTGTGAGAAGGAGGATATAATTTATGCAATATTACAGATCACACGTTTTAGTGTGTGCAGGAACAGGTTGTACTTCTTCCGGATCTGCTGTGCTGTTTGATGAATTTGAGCAGCGTCTTAAAGATGCCGGTATAGAAAATGAAGTTAAAATTGTTAAAACAGGATGTTTCGGTCTTTGTGCAGAAGGTCCTATCGTAGTTGTTTATCCTGAGGGAGCAATGTACTGCCGCGTTACCAAAGAAGACGTTCAAGAAATCGTTCTCGAACATTTGGTAAAAGGTAGAATTGTTAACAGACTTCTTGAAAAGCCCACAGAGGTTGTTGAAAAGACAGACGCACAAGAAAGTGACTTCTTTAAAAAGCAAATGCGTGTTGCACTTCGCAACTGCGGTCGCATAAATCCCGAAAACATAGACGAGTATATAGCTTATGACGGATATGCTGCATTGGGTAAAGTAGTTACAGAGATGACTCCTGAGGATGTTATAAACGTAATGCTTGATTCAGGCATCAGAGGCCGTGGCGGCGCAGGCTTCCCCACAGGAAGAAAGTGGGATTTTGCGCGCAAGAGCGTTTCCGACAAGAAGTATGTTTGTTGTAATGCCGACGAGGGTGACCCGGGTGCATTCATGGACAGAAGTATCTTAGAGGGCGACCCTCACGTTGTACTTGAGGCTATGGCTATTGCAGGTTACGCTATTGGTTCAGACCAAGGTTACATCTACGTAAGAGCAGAGTATCCTATCGCTGTTGAGCGTTTGCAGATTGCTATCAATCAAGCAAAAGAATACGGACTTTTAGGTAAAAATATTTTCGGCACAGACTTTTCATTTGATATAGAGCTTCGTCTCGGCGCAGGCGCTTTCGTTTGCGGTGAAGAGACAGCACTTATGACAAGTATAGAAGGTCATCGCGGTGAGCCAAGACCTCGTCCGCCGTTCCCGGCTGTTAAAGGTCTTTTCCAAAAGCCTACAATACTCAACAACGTAGAAACATACGCTAACGTTCCGCAAATTCTTCTTAACGGTGCTGATTGGTTTAAGGGTATCGGTTCTGAAAGAAGCCGCGGTACTAAGGTTTTCGCTGTAGGCGGTAAAATTAAAAATACAGGTCTCGTTGAGATACCTATGGGTACACCTCTTCGTGACATCATTTATGATATAGGCGGCGGTATTCCTAACGGTAAGAAATTCAAAGCTGCTCAAACAGGTGGTCCTTCCGGCGGATGTATTCCCGCAAGTCTTATTGACACACCTATCGAGTACGATACACTTATTGAAATCGGTTCAATGATGGGTTCGGGCGGACTTATCGTTATGGATGAAGATACATGTATGGTTGACATCGCTAAATTCTTCCTTGCATTTACAGTAGAGGAATCTTGCGGTAAATGTCCTCCTTGCCGTATCGGTACAAAGAGAATGTATGACATCCTTGACAAAATTACAAAGGGCAAAGGCGAGCTTAAGGATATTGACGATCTTTATGAACTTGCTGAAGCTATTAAGACTTCTGCTCTTTGCGGTCTCGGTCAAACAGCTCCTAACCCTGTACTCAGCACACTTCGTTACTTCAAAGATGAGTACATAGCACACGTTGTAGATAAGAAATGTCCTGCAGGCGTATGTAAAGATCTTCTCCAATACAAGATTGTTGCAGAGAAATGTAAAGGTTGTAGCCTTTGCGCAAGAAAATGTCCTGCAAACTGTATCCACGGCGAGGTTAAATCACCATTCGTTATTGACAACTCTAAGTGCTTAAAGTGCGGTGCTTGTATGGAGTCATGTAAGTTCGGTGCAATTATTAAGGAATAAGAAACGGAGGATTACAGATATGGTTAATATTAAAATAGACGGCGTTTCAATGCAGGTTCCTGAGGGTACAACCATTCTTGAAGCAGCAAGAAGCGCAAATATAAAAATCCCTACACTTTGTTATTTGAAGGGCATCAATGAAATCGGTGCTTGCCGTATGTGCGTAGTTGAGATTAAAGGTGCAAGAGCTCTTCAGGCAGCTTGTGTATATCCTGTTGCAGAGGGTCTGGAAATTCTCACAAATTCTGAGAAAGTAAGAAAAGCAAGAAAGGTTACTTTAGAGCTTATTCTTTCTAACCATGACAGACAGTGCCTTACATGTTCTCGCTCTGAGAACTGTGAGCTCCAGTCTTTGGCAAAAGACTTAAATGTAACAAATATCAGATTCCAGGAAATAGGCGAGAAAGCTTACCATCCTATTGACAATGCATCTGCTTCTATTGTCAGAAATCCTGACAAATGTGTTCTTTGCCGTCGTTGTATAAGCGTATGTAAGAACATACAGACAGTTGGCGTTATCGATACAATGGAGCGTGGCTTCAAGACAGTTGTTGGCTGTGCATTTGAGAAATCTCTTGCTGAGACACCTTGCGTAAACTGCGGTCAATGTATTGCAGTATGTCCTACAGGTGCTTTGACAGAGAAGAGTGAAATCGAAGATGTATGGAAAGCTATTGCAGATCCTGACAAGTATGTTATATTCCAAACAGCTCCCGCTGTTCGTTTCTCCATCGGAGAAGCATTCGGAATGCCTATCGGTTCACGTCCTACAGGCAAAATGGTAACAGCTATCCGCAGACTTGGTGTAGACAAGATTTTCGATACAAATACAGCTGCTGACCTTACAATTATGGAGGAAGGTACAGAGCTTCTTAACAGAATTAAAAACGGCGGCAAGTTGCCTTTGATTACATCATGCAGCCCCGGATGGATTAAATTCTGTGAGCACAATTTCCCTGATTTCTTAGATAATCTTTCTTCTTGTAAATCACCTCACGAGATGTTTGGTGCAGTTATGAAGACATATTACGCTAAGCAAGAGGGTATTGATCCTGCTAAGATGTTTGTTGTTTCTGTAATGCCTTGTACAGCTAAGAAATTTGAGGCAGACAGACCTGAACTTTCAGCAACAGGATATCCTGATGTTGATGCAGTTATCACAACAAGAGAACTTGCTCAGATGATTAAAGAAGCAGGTATTGAGTTTGCTAACCTTGAAGATACAGACTTTGATAATCCTCTTGGTAATGCTTCAGGTGCCGGTGTTATTTTCGGTGCTACAGGCGGTGTAATGGAAGCTGCTCTTCGTACAGTTGCTGATATTCTTACAGGTGAATCTGCTCCTGTTGATAAGATTGAGTATACAGCCGTAAGAGGTATCGAGGGTATTAAAGAAGCAACAGTTAATGTTGCAGGCATGGATGTTAAACTTGCAGTTGCAAGTGGTCTTGGCAATGCTCGTAAGCTCCTTGACAAGATTCGTGCAGGCGAAGCTGATTATCACTTCATCGAAATCATGGCTTGTCCCGGCGGATGCGTTAACGGTGGAGGACAGATTATTCAGCCTTCAAATATCAGAAGCTGGGTAGACCTTCGTGTTGAGCGTGCTAAAGCTACTTATGAAGAAGACAGAGATCTTCCTATTCGTAAGTCTCACGATAACCCATTCATCAAAAAGCTTTATGCTGAGTATTATGGCGAGCCCGGTAGCCATCAGGCACACCATGATCTCCACACTCATTATCAGGCAAGAAATAATTATTGATTTCTTGTGAAATATTGAGAACGATATTGAGAATCATATTGTAAGACAAGAGCTCCGAGATTCATGCAGCTTATGCAATGAGCCTCGGAGCTTTTTTGTCCCAAAACGCCCAAAAGGGACAAAAGTGCAATGGTGGCGTCAGGGAATTAAAATTATGTTTATATTTGTTAGTATATTTATTCATATATTAATAATTGAATGTTTTCAAAAAATGTTATAAGATATAGTCGGTAAATAATCTTGGAGTGTGAATATATGAGTTATGATGTTAATGCAAAAGAAAGCATTAAGCCTTCAACTTTTTTAAATCCTGTGCCTGTTGTTATGGCAACTTGCGGCAGCATGGATGATTCTAATATTATAACATTGGCTTGGGCGGGCACTGTAAATTCTGAGCCGCCTATGTTATCAATTTCTATAAGAAAAGAAAGATTTTCTCACGATATAATTGCAAAAGACGGTATTTTCGGTGTTAATCTCGTTTCAAGGCCTTTGATAAAAGCTTGTGATTATTGCGGAGTCAAGTCAGGCAGAGATATTGATAAATTTAAAGAAATGAAGCTTACAAAGTTTAAAGGAGAAAAAACGGGCGTTCCGCTTATAATGGAATCACCGGCATCCCTTGAATGCAAGGTTAGACAAATAATTGAGCTTGGAACACATGATTTATTTATAGCAGATATTGTAAATGTGTATGTTTCTAAAGAATTATTTGATGAAAAGGGTGCAATTGATATGCGAAAAGCTGATTTGGTTGCATATAATCACGGAGAATATTATTCTTTAGGTGATTTTCTCGGATTTTACGGATATTCTGTAGCCAATAAAGATGCTTTGGCAAGAAGAATGAGAAAAAAATAAACAATATATACATATAGAGGGTCAAAAATACGTAGGAGGTTGACAGAATTGAAAAAATTCACAACAAAAATATTTTTATTAATAGTTGCTTTGGTACAAGCTGTAGTTATTTTTGGAGGATGCTCGATTTTCCCGGCAGAGGAAGAGCCTGATATACCTTCTTTAAAAACTCCAAGACCTATAGAATATTCTTTCTATACGGTAAGAAAAGGAACGCTCAAAAGCACGGTAACGGGAACAGGAAAAGTTTCTTCCATTTTTTATACGGAGCATTCGTTTCAGCAAGGCGGAGGTAAAATAAAGGAATTACACGTTACATTAGGACAAAAAGTCAAAAAAGGCGATCCGTTGGTTGAAATAGAAAATACAGAGATAGAAGAGAAGTTTCTTGACGCAGAGATAGAATATCAGAAAAAGAAACTTGAAGAGCAAACAAAATCAAGACAGTATAAAAACGGTTCTATCTCCGAATTAGAATACCATATTGCAGAGCTTGAGCTTAAAAGCGCTAAAATACGATATGAAGATTTAAAAGAAGCATATGAACAAACAATACTCTATGCTAAAGCTTCAGGTAAAGTTGTTTACATTAATACAAAATATACGGCAGCAACATCCACAACAGAGATTGTTGGAGGAGATACGATTGTGGCCATAGATTCAGAGGACTCCAAATATACTTTTGTTCTGTTTGAGAGAATGTATAATGGCGGAAACGGCTATACACCCACACAGTTCAGAATAGGCGAGAAACTTACACTTACACAAGTGGACGAAAACGGTAAAACATTAACAGGCGCAGAGAGTTTTACAGGAGAAATAGTTGGAACAGATGCTATGATAAAGGACTTACAGGTAGAGTTAGGTCAAGTAATAGATAAATACTATTTCTGCAAAATGAATAATCCGCCAATGGGCTTAGAAAATGGTGACGTGATAAAATATGATTATACTGAGTTTGTAATCGAAGATTGTATAATTATACCCACATCAGCGCTTTATGAATTCAACGGTGAAAATTTTGTTTATATGTTGGATGCAAGTACAAATCTCAAAAAAGAAGTTCCCGTACAAATCGGATACAGAACATCTTCTCAAGCACAAGTACTTGACGGATTAAAGGTCGGAGAGATAATCATAGAAGGATGATAAGAATATGCTAAAATCAGTATTTAGAAAAATAGCAAATAACTTTTGGCTGTTTTTTTGCCTTATTCTCGGTTCTTTATTGATTACCGCAATATTGGCAGCAATTCCAATATACACAGACGGTGCTTTGAGAAAAATGCTGGATGTGGAGCTGAATAAATTTGCGAATGAGAATGACGAATACGTTTCTCCCGGCGAGATGTACGGCGTAATTAATTACAGAGGAGAATACGGTTCTCAATTAATTATAGAAACAATAAAAGAAACCACGGAGAAGTTTGACGAAGCCTTCGAAGAATATGACGTGGTACTTAACGACTCATTCCGTAATATTAAGGTAAGAAACCTCAAAAATTTAGATAACCTGATGTTACAAAATACTGCTTACAGTATACAGAGCATGACAGGCTTTGAAAAGCATGTTACCATGTTGCAAGGAAAAATGTGCTCTGATAAGATTAAAAATAATGTAATTGAGGTTGTTGTATCAAAAGAAGAATACAATGTAAATCACTTAATTTTAGATAATGTCTATACTATGACACCCTCAAGATATTGGGGAGATGATTCTGTCAGAATAAAGATTAAAGTAGTAGGCGTATACGAAATAAACTACTCAGACGTAGAGTATTGGCATAAAGATGATATAGAAAACGGTATGCAATCTGTATTTCTTGCCTCTGACAAGGCTTTCGAAGAGTACTTCTTAGAATACGGAAATGCGTGGCTTATTTCAAATGCGGCATGGTGTTATAACGTGGACCTTTACGGTTTAAAAAAGGATGAACTGTTACCGTATGTAGAGATAAACGAAATAATGGACGAACATTTCGGGGAAATGTACGAGGGAACAGCACACCTTGAAATACCGATAAACGAAGTTCTGTTGGAATATATCAGTAAAAGTGAAACATTAGAGCTTACAATGTGGATACTTAATGTGCCTGTACTTATAATGCTGCTTTTTTACACTTATATGGTAGCAAAAATGATAATAGAAGATGATAAAAATGAAATATCATCATTAAAATGCAGAGGCGCATTCCCGAAACAGATTTTCTACAGATATTTTCTTGAATGCGGCGTGATTTCCGTATTTTCGTTGATAGCCGGACCGCCGTTGGGATTAATGCTTGCAAAATTAATAGGCGCTTCGAACGGTTTCTTGGAATTCGTAAACAGGGGAGGCTTAGAGCTTTCGTTGTTGCCTTCTGCATACGTTTATGCACTTATTGCAGCAATGGTATTTATGGTAATGGTTCTTCTACCTGCCTATAAAGCTACAAAGACAACAATCGTGCAGCATAAACAGAAAAAAGCAAGAAGAACAACATTGGCTATGTGGGAAAAGCTTGGTTTGGATTTTATATTATTGGCAGCATCCATTTACTTGCTTTATATTTATAAAAGAACAGATCTTATAACACCTGACGGTACATCGGATATGTCTGTTTATTTTATATCCACATTGTTCATTTTTGCTTGCGGAATGATTTTCCTTAGATTATACCCGCTGCTTTTAAAATTAATATTCCATTTTACAAGAAAACGTATGCCACCTACTGTGTACTCTACTTTTGTGCAAGTGGCAAGAAACAAAAATGAAAACAGATTTTTGATAATGTTCTTAATATTAACTGTTTCCGTAGGAATATACAGCTCCAATACAGCAGGAATTATCAATATGAATGCTGAGGATATTGCAAAGTACAAAAGCGGAGCAGATATAGTTGTAAGACCTGACTGGCAGTTGGATTCCGTAGTATCATACGAGGGTGAAGACGGCAGTGTGATTACAGGCACAATGGCAGATATGCCGGCTAAGTACAGAACATTTGCATCAGACCCATTCCTTAACACTAAGGGAGTAGAAGCTATGACAAAAGTGGCAAATATCGGCAATGTATATGCCAGAGACACTGTTATGACGGACGAATGGGCAAGAGGTGTAAGGATTATGGCAATAGAACCATATAACTTTACACAAGTATCATGGATAAGAGCTTCTACATTTAACAAAAATATACACTGGTATTATTACATGAATCAGATGCAGAGATATCCTACAACGATAATGATTTCAAGGTCATTGGCTAATGCTTTGAATGTTAAAGAAGGATATACAATAGACGTAAGCTTTACAGGCAAAAGAATCGGCGAAGAAAGATTGCCGGATGCATCATGCTTTATATTGGGCGTTTTTGATTATTGGCCGACGTATTACGAGGATTACGAATATGCAGAAATGACAGACTACATGATTGTAATGAATTACCATTATGTAATGACATTAGATGATACTACGACGTATGATTTGTGGCTAAAAAAAGAAGCCGGAGCATCCAGTAATGATATTTATGACAGTTGGGAAAAGCAGGGCTTAACTGATAATGTGTTAAAGATTTCCGACAGACAAACTGCTCTTAATGCAGAAAAAGCAGATTCTTTGGTGATGGCACTTAACGGCCTTTTCTCAATGGGGTACATTGCCACCATGATAATCAGTTTTATGGGCTTTTTACTTTACTGGCTTTTAAGTGTACGGAAAAGGCGCTTGCAATTCGGCGTATTGCGTGCAATGGGATTAAGTAAGTTTAAGCTGTCCTTGATGCTTTTCTGGGAACACATGATGACATCCGGTATTTCTGTAGTTATCGGTATTTTTGTAGGATATTTAACTTCGTATCTTTACTTGCCGGTTTTAGAGAAAACATTTACAACATTGCTGCCGCTTACTTTATCATATAATACGGCAGACAATATAAAGGTGTTTATACTTGTGGCAATAATGATTATAAGCGGAATTATTGTTCTTTCACGTTATATCAGCAGGCTTAGAATCAACGAAGCAGTTAAAATCGGGGAGGAATAATAACATGAATGAAAGTATATTGAGAATAGAAAATGTAACGAGAGACTTCAAAAGGCAGTCAGAAATCATTCGTGCAGTCCGCGGAGTTAATATGGATATTAAAAGGGGAAGTTTTAATATACTTTGCGGACGTTCCGGCTCGGGAAAAACTACGCTTTTAAACATGATAGCAACGGTAGACCCGCCTACTTCCGGCAAGATATATTTCGAAGACAAAGAAATCACAGCAATGAGCAGCAATGAAAGAGATGATTTGCGCCGCAAAAAAATAGGAATAATATTCCAAAATACAGCATTAATTGCCCAAATGTCGGCACTTGAAAATGTAGAGTTTGCATTATCTGTTTCGGGCATTAAGCCGGGACAAAGACGCACTCAGGCTATAGAATGGCTGGAGATGATGGGAATTAAAGAAAGAAGAAATCATATGCCGGCAGAAATGTCCGGCGGTGAGCAAGCAAGAGTTGCAATAGGAAGAGCACTTGCACACGAGCCTGTACTGCTGCTTGCGGATGAGCCAACATCGGAGCTTGATACAAGAACATCATTTGTTGTAATTAACATGTTCAGAAAGCTTGTTGATGAAAGAAATCTTACAATTGTGATGACAACTCATGATATGAACATAATGGATGCAGCCGATCACATCTTTACAATGGAAGACGGGGTGATTGTTGATGTCAAATGAAGAAGCAAAAGCACCAATGATTTACTGTGAAAACTTAGTAAAGCTGTATAAAATAGGCGATATCGAAGTTATGGCATTGCAAGGACTTGACTTACAAGTAGAAGAAGGCGAAATGCTGGCAATTATCGGTAACAGCGGCAGCGGTAAGTCAACACTTATGAATATCATCGGAGGTCTTGACAGGCCTACAGCCGGCAAAATACGTGTAAACGGGAACGATTTGCTCAAACTCACAGACAAAGAAATGATGCACTATATGAGAGAAACCATAGGTTTTGTATGGCAGAATACTGCCAGAAATATGGTTCCTTATCTTAATGCACTTGATAATGTAAAGCTCATAATGCAAATGGCAGGCAAGTTAGACGTTAACAGAGCAAATATGCTCCTTGAAATTGTAGGACTTGAGCACAGAAAAAAGAATAAAATGCATGAGCTTTCCGGAGGAGAACAGCAAAGGGTAGCAATTGCAATAGCACTTGCCAACAATCCGAAGATACTTCTTGCAGACGAGCCTACAGGCGCGGTCGATACGAAAACAACAGCGCAACTTATGAATTTATTCCATACGGTTAATACTGATTTTGGCGTAACAACAATAATCGTAACACATGACAGACAGCTTTCTCACATGGTACCGCGCGTTGTTACAATCGCTGACGGCCGTATAGGTACAGAATTTATACGCCGAGAAGAAATGGACTTGGATAGCGAAGAAATAATGAACGCAACAGCAGGCCATGACCAAGGTTCACATGTTGAGTATGGTTATATCGACGGCAGAAAACGCTTGTTTTTGCCGGAAAACTATTTAAATGCCATTGGCCTTAAAGAACGAAGCAAAGTAAGCATACGCATTGACGGTGACAGACTTATATTGGATAAACCGGAGGAAGAAGAATGAAAAATAAATTTTACTGCATATTAACAGCGCTTTTGGCGATGTTTATGTCAGTATACTTTACCGGATGTGTTGATTACAGCAATAAGAATCCTGTTGTAACAATAGAAATTGATCCGGATAATGAGAATTATATAGCAGAAGGAGTGTCGATTTCCGGCTCCTTTTCTATAGAGCTGTACCCGGATAAGGCGCCGAATTCCGTAGCGTACTTCCTTGATATGGTAGCAAGCGGCACTTACAACAGCTTTCCCGTAAGCAAAGTGCTTCACGGCGGCATCGTACAATTTGGCGATCCTTGGATGGTCAAGCAAATCCGTACGGAAATTGACGGCGAATTCAAGGCTAACGGGTTTGATAAAAACGATATTGCATTTAAAAGAGGAACGGTGGCTTTAGACTTATTTGTGCCGGAGGACTATGCCTCAGCATCGGGTGACTTCTTCATATTGCTTGATGATGAAGGCGGCAAAACGTATCAAGATAAGTATGCAGCAATAGGTGAGGTAATTTCCGGCATAGAGTTATTGGACACTATCAGCGGTATAAAAGATTATACTGATTATTCTCCCGTGTATTCTTTAAAGACTCTTAAAACTACAGCAGACCTTAAGGGACAGACGTATGAGAAGCCTATAACTCGTGAAAGAAGGACGTATCCGGGCTATAATTCCAATTGACTATAAAAAAGCATTGTGATAGAATTAAACAGTCTATGAATCGGCTGTTAAGGCATCGTCGCACTGCGCGTACCGGGGGGAGTCGAGGTTATCGCGTTGCCCTTTATATTGCATTTTCTATGCAGTAGGGGCGAAGCGAACATTTTTTTATTTTATTTAAGGGTCGGAGTAATTGATGGAGAAAGAAAAAAATAATAATAAGAAGGACTACTATGTTATAGACATATGGCACGTAATTAGGGTCGTTTGGCATAGAGCATGGGTGGTTATTTTATCCGCCGCCATTGCCGCTGCAATAGGCTTTAGTTTGGCGGCATTTGCCATAACACCGATGTATTCATCTTCTGTGATGATGTATGTTAACAATAGTTCTTTTTCACTTGGTAATACGAGTTTCAGCATTAGTTCATCGGAGATAAGTGCTGCTCAAAGCCTTTTAAAGACATACATTGTTATTTTAAATAACAGGACAACTTTGGAGGCTGTTATAGATAAAGCTGAGGTTGAGTATACATATAAGGATTTGTCGGGGATGATATCGGCTTCTTCTGTAAATGATACCGAGGTTTTAAAGGTAACGGTAACGTCTGAGGATCCGTACGAGGCAGCGAAGATTGCAAATTGTATTGCGGAGGTTTTGCCCACAAGAATATCTGAGGTTATTGAGGGCAGCTCAATGAAGATTGTTGATTCGGGTGTTGTCAATTTGCAAAAGGTTTCTCCCAGCATTACAAAATATACTGCTGTGGGATTCACATTAGGTGCTTTGGCAGCCATAATGATTTTAGTTATTATAGCTTTGATGGACGGTACAATTCATGATGAGGAGTACATTATAGATACGTATAATTATCCTATACTTGCAAAAGTTCCTGATTTGACAGGAGATAAACATACTAAGGGATATTATGCATATTATAAAAAGCATGGCTACGGCGAGTACAGCTCTAAGAAGGATGGTGAATAAACATGGCAAGGAATAATAAAAAATCTATGTTTATGCCTAATGATCCCAAGACACTTCACAAGAATCTTGAATTCACAGCAACTGAGCAATATAAGATACTAAGAGCGAATCTTTCTTTTACTATACCTGAGAATGTTAAATGTCCTATTATAGGTGTTACAAGCTCTATCAGAGGAGAAGGTAAAAGTACGACTGCCGTTAATTTGTCGTATGTGCTTGCAGAAAACGGTAAAAAAGTTTTGCTTATTGACGGAGACTTGAGAATCCCGAGTATTGCCAAGAAAATGGGAATTGAGAGTGCACCGGGACTTACAAATCTTCTTATGAGATTTGAATCGAGACAGTTGGTTTCTTTTCAATCAAGCATATTGGAAAATTGGTATATTATACCGGCAGGTAACATACCGCCCAACCCTTCGGAGCTTTTGGGTTCGGCAAAGATGGAGAAGCTTTTGGAGAATTTATCTGAAGAGTTTGATTATATTATAATTGACTTGCCGCCGGTAAATATAGTTTCTGATGCGCTTGCAATATCCAGATATATTACGGGAATGATTCTTGTGGTAAGAGAAGAATACACTGAGAAGAAGGAGTTCGAGGCTTGCTCAAGACAATTGGAACTTTCTAATGTTAAGGTTCTGGGATGCGTAATGAACGGCGCCAAGACGGGCAGCGG